>JACPZX010000034.1 GCA_016195325.1 Acidobacteriota bacterium | reverse complement strand
GACGACGATCTACATCAGCGTGACGACGCGCGGCGGAAAATCGTGGCGCCCCGTGACGGCCGCGCGCCTCGGCGACGACGTGTACCGGATCACAGGTAAGAAGTCGGCCGCCGCCGGCGAGGAATGGCCGTTCGAGCCGGGGGACGTCGTCCGGTGCAAGCCCTACGAGCTGACCGACAACGATCTTGTGCTGGTCGCCTACGAGAAGGTCACGACGGTGGCGTGAGGGGGTCGGCCCTCAGCGCCTGGATCGCCCGATCGACGGTCGTGCGATAGATCTTCCGGAACTGCGCGACGTCGCCGCCGAACCGGTTCATGCGGTGCAGCGTGACGAGCCCGTGAGCCGTCGACCAGAGGAAGACCGCCGTCTCGATCGGATCCGCCCTCTTGAAGATCCCCATCTCCATGCATATCGCCACCTGCTCGACGGCGACCTTGAAGGTCGAGCGATTGTGCCTCTCGAGCTCCTCCGAGAGCCGCGTCGCGGGGCTCGGGACCAGGAAGGCGAGATCGAAGTATCGCGGCTGCTCGAGGGCGAACGTGAGGTAGGCGTCGATCAGCCCCGAGAGCCTCTGGTAAGGATCCGGCGCGTTCAGCGCCGGGTCCAGGTAGGCCGAGAGCATCGCGAGCCCCGCGCTGATCAGCTCGTCGAGGATCTCGTCCTTGTCCTTGTAATGGCGGTAGATCGCGGTCGCGGTGACGCCGACGCGGTCGGCGATCTTCCGCATCGAGACCCCCTCGACCCCCTCGGTGAGAAAAAGATGGTGCGCCGCGCTCGAGATCCGGACCTTCAGGTCGCTCATGGGTCCCTCACTCTACCATCCTCCCTGAAAAGCCGCGACGGGTGGGGGTTCCGCGATGTCGGCGGGCGTTAACATCGATCCCGGGGTCCCGCGGCGGCGCGTCGTCTCGAAAAGACTGATTTCAGACGATTTAATCGCACGACGACCCTTTGATCCCTTTTTCTTCTTTTCCCCCTTCCGTTAACAGCGTAACCCCGGCTAGCATCACACGCCCCGCGTGCGCTTTGATTCCAAGGGACTGGTTCGGAGAGAGACAGGCATGGCCGAGCTTCAGCTAACTGGATCCGGATCCCCGTCGCCGGCACCCTCGCCGGGCGGGGTCGTCGAATCCGAGAATCACCTCGATCAGGCGATCGCCGCCGCGCAGCGTTACCTCCTGTCGATCCAGGCCGAGGACGGGCACTGGTGCGGCGAGCTCGAGGGGGACACGATCCTCGAGTCAGAGTACGTGATGCTCATGTACTTCCTCGGGCGGGCTCACGAGGAGAAGGTCTGGAAGGCGGCCAGCTTCCTTCGGGGCAAGCAGGCCGGGCACGGCGGATGGTCGGTCTATCCCGGCGGCCCCGTCGACGTCAGCGCCTCCACCAAGGCGTACTTCGCGCTGAAGCTCCTCGGGGACAACCCCAACGAGCCGCACATGGAGCGGGCGCGCCGCGCGATTCTCGCGAAGGGGGGCCTCGAGGCCTGCAACTCCTTCACCAAGATCTATCTCGCCATCTTCTGCCAGTACCCGTGGGAGAAGTGCCCGTCGGTTCCACCGGAGCTGATCCTCTTCCCCCGCAAGTTCTACCTCAACATCTATCAGATGTCGTCCTGGTCGCGGGCCATCCTCGTCCCGCTCAGCATCATCAGCGCCCGCCGGCCGAAGTGCCCCGTGCCGCCGCAGGCGTCGATCCAGGATCTCATCTCCGACCGCCCCCCGAAGCCGAAGCGGAGCGCGTGGACCTCGTTCTTCTACGCGGTCGACGCGGTGGTGAAGCGCCTCGAGCAGCTCCCGTACGGGAAGCTCCGCGAGATCGCCCTCGAGAGGGCCGAGCGCTGGACGCTCGAGCGGCTCGAGTCGAGCGACGGCCTCGGGGCGATTTTCCCGCCGATCGTCAACACCATCTACGCCCTCTGCGCGCGCGGGTACGCCCCGGCGCATCCGGCCGTTCAGGCGCAGGTCCGGCAGCTCGAGCGGCTCGAGATCGAGGAGGAGACGACGCTGCGGCTCCAGCCGTGCTTCTCCCCCGTGTGGGACACCGCCTACGCGCTGAACGCGATGGTCGGATCGGGCCTGCCTCCCGACTCTCCGTCGGTCGTGAAGGCGGCGCGGTGGCTCCTCGATCGCCGGGGAGATCACCGGGGCGACTGGGCCGTCACGAAGGACAAGGGACACGACAAGAGGGTTCCCGCCGGCTGGTACTTCGAGTACGCCAACCCGTTCTATCCGGACTGCGACACGACCGCGCAGGTCCTGACGTCCCTCTCGAAGGTCGAGATGCCGCGCGCGACGGAGCACTCCCGCTGCCAGCGCGCGATCTACGAGGGGCACGAGTGGCACCTCGGCATGCAGAACGCCGACGGCGGCTGGGCCGCGTTCGATCGCGGCTGCGACAAGGAGATCCTCACCAAGGTCCCGTTCGCCGATCACAACGCGATGATCGATCCGAGCACCGCCGACCTGACGGCGCGCGGGCTCGAGGCGATGGCCGAGATAGGCTTCGGCGCCGATTACCCTCCCGCGCGGCGCGCCATCCGGTTCATGAAGCGCCACCAGGAGCCGGACGGCGCCTGGTTCGGCCGGTGGGGGTGCAACTACCTCTACGGCACCTACCTCGCGCTCTGGGGCCTGTCGCGGATCGGGCTCAAGCCCGGAGACGGCGCGGTCCGGCGGGGAGCGGCGTGGCTCAAGTCGGTGCAGAACGCCGACGGCGGATGGGGCGAATCGCTCGCGTCGTACGAGAACCCGTCCGAGCGCGGCAAGGGGCCGAGCACGCCGTCGCAAACGGCGTGGGCGGTGCTCGGGCTGATCGCGGCGGGCGAGCGCGACGCCGAGTCGGTGCGCCGCGGCGTCCGGTTCCTCCTGGCGCGTCAGGCCGAGAACGGCGCCTGGCCCGAGGAGGAGTGGACGGGCACGGGCTTCCCGCGCGTCTTCTACCTGAGATACCACCTCTACCCCGTCTACTTCCCGCTGCTCGCGCTCGGGGAGTTCGCGCGCCACGAGCCGCGTCACCGCCGCGCGCGCGCCGAGTCCACGGAGAGAAAGCACCTGCACCTCGTCCACACCGGAGATCACGCCCGATGAGATTCCCGCTCCACATCACGACCGACACGATCTGGCACCAGGCCCGCCAGGCCCTTCGCGGGAACCGCCGATACCCCTACGTGCTGATGCTCGAGCCCCTGTACGCCTGCAACCTCGCCTGCATCGGCTGCGCCACCGAGCGCCACACCGGCAAGGTGGCCGACCGTCTCTCGCTCGAGCAGTGCCTCAAGGCCGTGGACGACAGCGGCGCTCCGGGCGTCTCGATCTGCGGAGGCGAGCCGACGATCTTCCCCGAGCTCCCGGAGCTGGTCGCGGGGATCATCGCCAGGAAGCGCCACATCTATTTGTGCACCAACGCCCTGCTCCTCGACACCAAGGTCTACGGGGTGATCCCACCGCACAAGCGCCTCACGATCAACGTCCATCTCGACGGGATGCGGAAGACGCACGATCGCGTCTGCGCGAGCGAGGGGGTCTTCGACAAGGCCGTCGAGATGATCCGCGAGGGGAAGAAGCGCGGGTACCACGTCATGACCAACACGACGGTCTTCAAGGACACCGAGATCGGCGAGGTGAAGGCCCTGTGCGAGCTGACGCGCAGCCCCGGGGTCGACGGGATGCTCGTGGCGCCGGGGTACCACTACGAGTCGGTGGAGCAGAACATCTTCCTGACGCGCGACGAGATCCACAAGAAGTTCAAGAAGATCCTGGGCTTCTCGAAGCACTACCGCCTCACCTCGACCCCGATGTTCCTCGAGTTCGCGGCGGGCCTCCGGGATCTCAAGTGCTCGCCGTGGAGCACCGTCACCTACACCCCTCGCGGGTGGAAGGGCCCCTGCTACCTCATCGGCCAGAAGTACACGCACTCGTGGGACGAGTTCTGGACCGGGACCGACTGGAAGTACTGGGAGTCGCGCCAGGACGATCGCTGCCAGAACTGCGCGATGCACTCCGGGTTCGAGGCCTCCGGGGTGAGGGAGGCTCGCCAGAGCCCGAAGGAGATGGTGCGGCTCGCCGCGTGGAACCTGCTCGGCTGAGGAGCGGGAGGGCTCGGATGAAGGTCTGCGTCACGGGGGCGACGGGGTTCGTCGGCTGGCATCTGATGGAGGCGCTCCTCGCCCGCGGGGACGCCGTGAGGTGCTTCGTCCGCCCCGAGAGCGCGGGGCTGCTCGCGGGGCGCCCCGTCGAGATCGCGAAGGGGGACCTGACGGATCCCGACGCCGTGTCGCGCGCCGTCGAGGGAACCGAGGCGGTCTACCACTGCGCCGCCGACTACCGGCTGTACGTCCCGAACCCCTCCGCCATGTACGGGGCGAACGTGGAGGGAACGCGCCACGTCATGCGCGCCGCGGCGCAGGCCGGCGTGAAGCGCGTCGTCTACACGAGCACCGTCGGCGCCCTCGGCCTCCACGCGTCGGGGGCTCCCGCCGACGAGCGCGCCCCGGTGACGATCGACGACATGGTCGGGCACTACAAGAGGAGCAAGTTTCTCGCCGAGCGCGTCGCCGAGGAGTGGGCGGCGAAGGGGCTCCCCGTCGTCATCGTGAACCCCTCGACCCCGGTGGGAGAGCGCGACGTGAAGCCCACCGCGACCGGCCGGATGATCCTCGACTTCCTGCGCGGCCGGATCCCGGCGTACGTCGACACCGGACTGAACCTCATCGACGTGCGCGACGCCGCGGCGGGGCACATCCTGGCGATGGAGCGCGGGCGCGTCGGCGAGAAGTACATCCTGGGCTGCCGCAACATGGAGCTGAAGGAGATCCTCGGGATGCTCGCCGGCATCGCGGGGCTCAGGGCGCCGCGGATGCGCGTGCCGCACTGGGTGCCTCTCACCGTCGCGGCCATCGACACGGGGCTCGCGAGGATGCGCGGAGGGGCGCCGCGGTTCGAGCTCGACGCGGTGAGGCTCTCGCGCAAGAAGATGTTCTTCGATCCGGGCAAGGCCGTGCGCGAGCTCGGATTGCCCCAGACTCCGGTGGAAGAGCCCCTCAGGCGGGCGGTTGCGTGGTTCCGGCAAAGCGGATACGTGACCGGGGAGGCCGCTTGAGCGCGATCGGGGCCGCCGTCCGCCCGCAGAGCGCCGTCACGGGCCCGATTCTCGTCATCGCCGCCCTTCCCGAGGAGATCGCCCCGCTGCGGAAGGCGCTGGTGACCGCGCGCCGCCTCAGGCTCGGCGGCTGCGATGCCGCCCTCGGCCGCCTCGACGGGATACCCGCCGTCATCGCGAGCACCGGCGACGGCGCGGCGCGGGCGGCCCGCGGCCTCCGCGCGATCCTCGACGCCATCCCCATCTCCCGACTTCTCGTCGTCGGCCTCGCCGGAGGGCTGACCCCCTCCCTCGCGGCCGGCCGCCTCGTCGTGGCGCGCGAAGTGAACGAGTCCGGCGGCGCCGTCCCCGCTCCCGACGCCGCGTGGATGGCCCGCGCCGTGCGCGACGCGGGGGCGACTCCCGCGACGCTGGTGTCCGTCCCCGAAATCCTCGTCACGCCGTCTTCGAAAGCGCGGGCTCTCGCGGCGCTTCCCGGCAGGGACGCCGCCGCAGTCGACCTGGAGAGCGCCGCCTTCGCCAGGGGGGCGGCGGAAGCCGGGATCCCGTACCTCATCCTGCGATCCATCTCCGACGCCGCCGGCGAGGCGCTGCCGCTCGACTTCAACGCCCTCCGGGATCGCGACGGGGGCGTCGATCGGACGCGCGTCGCTCTCGCGGCGCTGCGCCGGCCGTCGCTCATCGCGCCGCTCTGGGCGCTCCGGGGGCGGATGAAGTCCGGGGCCGCGGATCTTGCCCGCGCGGCGCGCGCGGTCCTCGCGGGAGGCGCGCGGTGAGCCCCGTCAAGCCGGTCGCAATCCGCAAGCGCTTCCCGGCGGCCGCGCGGCCCGAGCCGAGGGACCGGAAGGCCGAGCACATCCGGCTCGCGCTCGATCCCGCCCTGCGCCCCGCCCGGAACCCCTTCGACGATTACCGGTTCGAGCACCGGGCGCTCCCCGAGGTCGACTTCGACGCCATCGACGTGTCGTGCGAGTTCCTGGGCCACCGCCTGGCGGCGCCGATCCTCATCTCGTGCATGACCGGCGGGACGAAGGACGCGACGCGCATCAACCGGAACCTCGCGTCGGCGGCGGAATCCTGCGGCATCGCCGTGGGGGTCGGCTCGCAGCGCAAGGCGTTCGAGGATCCCGCCACCGAGGCCTCGTTCCGCATCCGCCCGGTCGCCCCCTCGGTGCCGATCCTCGCGAACCTCGGCGCCGTGCAGCTCAACTACGGGTTCGGCCCCGCCGAATGCCGCCGCGCCGTCGAGATGATCGACGCCGACGCGCTGGTGCTCCACCTCAACCCGTTGCAGGAGGCGATCCAGCCGGAGGGGCAGCGGAACTTCGCGGGCCTCCTCGCGAAGATCGCCGCCGTCGCGCGAGACCTGGAGTTCCCCGTCATCGTCAAGGAGATCGGCTGCGGGATCTCCAGGGACGTGGCCGAGCAGCTCCTCCTGGCCGGCGTGCGCATCCTCGACACGGCCGGCGCGGGCGGGACGAGCTGGGCGCGGATCGAGGCGGCGAGGGCGGACGACGCCGAGAGGGGGGATCGCTTCGCCGAATGGGGGATCCCGACGCCCGTGGCGATCCGCCGGCTTCGCGGCCTGCCCGGCCTCACGATCATCGGCAGCGGAGGTGTGCGGCACGGCGTGGACGCGGCGAAGGCGATCGCCTCGGGGGCCGATCTCGTCGGCGTCGCCCACCGGTTCCTGCAGGCGGCCGACCGATCGGGCGTGGAGGTCATCGATCTGGTCCGCCGGTTCGTCGAGGAGCTGAAGACCACGATGTTCTGCGTCGGCGCGGGGTCCCTCGCGGATCTCAGGCGCGCGCCGCTCAATCCCGTGGGTGCGGACCTTGACTAGCTCGCACGGCGCCGCCGCGGTGCGCACGGAGTCCCCGTTGCTGGATCATCTCCTTCAGGCGAGCAGTCGCACCTTCGCGTTGACGATCCCCCTTCTGGGGGAGCCGACGCGCCGCGAGGTCACGGTCGCCTACCTGCTCTTCAGGGTGGCTGACTCACTCGAGGACTCCACGCTCTGGGCCCGGGAGAAGAAGCTCCTCGAGCTCGAGGGTCTCGCGCGGTTTCTCGAGAGGCCGTCGGGCGCGGGGGCGTCGGATCTCGCGACCCGGTGGGTGGCGGACCCTCCGCTCGAGCACGCTGGGTACGTCGAGCTGCTGCGCGATTTCCCCGAGGTGATGCGGGCGGCGTCCGCGATGTCGCCTCAAGCCTTCAGCCTGGTCGCCTCCCACACCGCCCGGACCTGCCGCGCCATGGCGGCCTTCGTCGCGCGGGAGGAGCAGGGGGTCCTGCGCCTTCGCGATCTGGCCGATCTGAAGGCATACTGTTACGCTGTCGCAGGGATCGTGGGTGAGATGCTGACCGAGCTCTTCCTCCTGACGGGGGGAGGGGTCGCGGGGGTGGCCGCGGACCTGAGGCGGGATGCCGCCGCGTTCGGGGAGGCCCTGCAGCTCGTGAACATTCTGAAGGACACGGCCGCCGACGCCGTCGAGGGGCGCCACTACCTTCCCGACGGGCTGAGCCGCTCTCAGGTCTTCTCGCACGCGCGCCTCGATCTCGGGATCGCGGCCGGATACTGCGGGAGGCTCGAGAGCGTGTCCGCCGATCGCGGCATCGTCGCGTTCACCGCTCTTCCCATTCTCCTCGCCCGCGCGACGCTCGATCGGGTGGAGGAGCGCGGCCCCGGGGCGAAGATCACCCGGGCGGAGGTCACGGCGCTCGTCGCCGCGCTCCACGAGGCCCTCGCGCGCGGCGCGGCGGCCCGGCTTTTCGAAATCGACCCGGGCCGTCGCCCGGAAAGGGGCCCGAATGGATAGCAAGACCGTTCTCGACGAGACGCTGACTCCGGCGAAGCTGAAGGCCATGACGATTCCTCAGCTCACGGATCTCGCCACCCGCATCCGCACCGCGATCTGCGACCAGGTGGCGAGGAGCGGAGGGCACCTCGCCCCGAACCTCGGGGTCGTCGAGCTGACCATCGCGCTGCACTACGTCTTCGACTTCGGGCACGACCGGCTCCTCTTCGACGTCGGCCACCAGTGCTACACCCACAAGCTCCTCACCGGGAGGAGGCCGCTCCTCGACAAGCTGCGCCAGCGCGGCGGGATGTCCGGCTTCCCGGAGCCCCAGGAGAGCCCGTACGATCTCTTCAGCGTCGGCCACGCGGGCACGGGTGTCTCGACGGCGATCGGCATGGCGCGCGGCGACCTCCTCGGCGGCGAGGCCGATCGCAAGGCGGTCGTCCTGGTCGGCGACGCGGCCATCGTGAACGGCGTCTCCCTCGAGGGGCTCAACAACGCGGGCACGCTGAAGCGCCAGTTCCTCGTCGTCCTCAACGACAACGGGATGTCGATCGGCAAGCCGCAGGGGGCGCTCGCGGGCTACTTCGACAAGATCCGCCTGAGCCAGCGCTTCACCGACCTGAAGGACCGCGCGCGCGGCGTGCTGAAGCACGTGCCGGCGGGGCATGCCCTCGAGGAGATGTACCACCGCCTCGGCGAGGTGACGAAGGCGGCCCTCGATCACACGCACCTCTTCGATCACTTCGGCCTCACGTGCATCGGCCCGATCGACGGCCACGACATCGGCGTTCTCATCGAGATGCTGAAGGAGGTCAAGGAGATCGATCGCCCGGTCCTCCTGCACGTCAAGACCGTGAAGGGGAAGGGGTTCGACTTCTCGTCCGAGGATCCCACGACGTTCCACTCGCCGTCCCCGTTCAAGGTGAACGGCTGCCGCGTCGAGCTCGACAAGGGGGGGCGCTCGTTCACCGCGGCCTTCGGCGAGGCGATGATAGATCTCATGAACCGCGACCCGAAGGTCGTGGCCGTCACCGCCGGCATGGCGGACGGCACCGGCCTCTCGAAGGTCATCCCGCAGTTCCCGGAGCGCGCCTTCGACGTGGGGATCGCCGAGTCCCACGGCGTCGACATGTGCGCCGGGATGGCGAAGACGGGGATGCGCCCCTTCGCCGTCATCTACTCGACCTTCATGCAGCGCGCCTTCGACCAGGCCTTCCAGGAGGTGTCGCTGCAGAGCCTGCCCGTGCGCTTCTGCATGGATCGTGCGGGGCTGGTCGGCGGCGACGGCGCCGTCCACCACGGCTTCCTCGACGTGGCCTTCCTGAGGGGCCTTCCCGGGATGGTCCTCATGGCGGCGCGCGACGAGGCCACGCTCAAGGGCGCGCTCGAGTTCATGCGCGGCTACGATCAGGGCCCGTCCGCGCTCCGGTACCCGCGCGAGAAGGTCCCCGAGCCCCTTCCCGGTCCGCTGCCGCCGTTCGAGCTGGGCCGCGCCCACCGCCTCGTGGAGGGGAGCGACGCCGCGATCCTCGCGTACGGCTTTCCGGTGAACAGCGCGCTCGCCGCGCAGCGGACGCTCGCCGACGAAGGGCACAGCGTCGCGGTCTACGACGCCCGGTTCGCCAAGCCGATCGATCGCGATCTCATCCGCCGCCTCGTCGAGGCGGGGACGCCCATCGTCACGGTGGAGGATCACCAGGTCATGGGCGGTTTCGGCTCCTGCGTGCTCGAGGCGTGCAACGAGATGCACCTCGAGACCTCCTCGATCTCGAGGCTCGGCCTCCCCGATCGCTTCATCGGGCACGGCTCGCGCAAGGACCAGCAGGCCGAGGCGGGGATCGACGCCGCCTCGATCGCCGGGAAGGTGCGGGAGATCCTCCGTGAGCGCCTGCCGGCCGCGACCGGCACCGGAGCCGCCATGGCGACGGCGCCCCGCCGATCGGCGGTCCGCACGCGCTAGAATGTCCGCACGTCCCGCGCATCGCCCGCATGCTCGGAGCGTCTCGCCTCCGCACCGGAGGACAAGAGGAGAAGGAAGGATGAGGAAGCCGATCTGCCTGCTCGTCGTTGCCGCACTGTTCCTGGCGTTCGTTCCGGCCGCCGTGGCCGAGGACGGGAAGACGCTCTTCGATGCCAAGTGCGCTCTCTGTCACGGCAAGGACGGGGTCGCCAAGTCGACCGGCAAGGGATCGAAGAACTTCAACGACGCCGAGTTCCAGAAGACGGCGACGGTCGAGTCGATCACCAAGTTGATGACGGACGGGAAGAACAAGATGCCGTCGTTCAAGGAGAAGCTGAACGCCGAGCAGATGAAGATGATCGCCGATCACGTGAAGACGCTCGGCGCGGCGAAGTAACCGGAACGGCACGGCTTCAAGGCGCCGGGGGGCGGCAGCGCTCCCCGGCGACTTTTTCCCGGGACCTCAGGCGGCCCGCGCGGCCGGCGACGGTCCGGCCGGAGGTTGACGTGAGACGATTCGCGCCGGCGCTCGCGTGCGCCCTCGCCGACACCATCCCCGCCAGGAAGGGCCCCTAGAGGACGATGCCGCCGAAGAAGGCGCCCCGCACGCCGCCCCATCGAAAGCCCCATCCCGAGCACCCGGCCGCCGATCTCGAGGGCCAGGTCGCGATCGTCGCGGGGGGCGGCCGCGGGATCGGCCGGGCCGTCGCGATCTCGCTCGCCGCGGCGGGCGCCTCGGTCGTGGTCGTCGCGCGGACGGTCGATCAGGTCCAGGAGACGGTCGCGGCGATCAAGGGAGCGGGAGGGCGCGGCGCGGGGATCCCCCTCGACGTCACCAACGACGGCGCCGTCGAGAAGATGGTCCAGCGCGTCGAGCGCGAGACCGGCCGCGTCGACCTCCTCGTGAACAGCGCCGCGATGGGCGCGCCGTTCGGCCCGCTGGCCGAGGTGGACGCCGAGGAGTGGTGGCGCTGCATGGAGGTCAACCTCAGGGGGCCGCTCCTCTGCGCGCGCGCGGTTCTCCCGGGGATGCTGGCGCGGCGGCACGGGCGCATCGTGAGCTTCGCGAGCGGCTCCGGGACCTATCCGGTTCCCAACCTCTCGGCGTACGCCGTCTCCAAGACCGCCCTCCTGAGGTTCACCGAGACGCTGGCCGAAGAGACGCGCGGAACGGGGGTCTCCGCCTTCGCCGTCGGGCCGGGGGCGGTCAGGACCTCGATGGCCGACGCGGTCCTGAGCTCCGAGGCCGCCCGCCGGTGGCTGCCGGACATCGCCCGCCTCTTCGACGAAGGGCACGACGTCCCCCCCGACGCCGCCGCCGCGCTCGTGCGCACCCTCGCGACGGGGCGCGCCGACCGCCTCAGCGGCCGGTTCATCTCGATCGACGACGATCTCGACGCGATGATCGAGCGGGCGGGGGAGATCGATCGCAAGCACCTGTACACGCTGCGGCTTCAGAAGCTGGACTGACGGAAGGTCCCACGCGGGAAAGGAGATCGCCATGGTCGAGATCGACATCGAGTATCTGGGGGATCTCCACTGCACGGCGCGCCACGGGCCGTCGGGCGCCGTCCTCGAGACGGACGCGCCGGCGGACAACCAGGGGAAGGGGGCGGCCTTCTCGCCGACCGATCTCCTGGCGACGTCGCTCGGCGTCTGCATGATGACCACCATGGGGATCTGGGCGCGGCGGCACGGCGTGGACCTCGCGGGGGCGCGCGCTCACGTCACGAAGGAGATGATCGCCGATCCCGACCGGCGCGTCGGACGCCTGGGCGTGACGATCGATCTCCCGACGAAGATCGATCCGAACCAGCGCGCCCCCCTCGAGAGGGCGGGGGTCACCTGCCCGGTCGCGAAGAGCCTCCACCCGACGGTGAAGGTCGAGACGCTCTTCCGCTACGGGGCGTAACGGCCCGGACGCTCAGGCCGCCTCGACCTGGTGGCCGTTGCGCGCGAGGACCGACTTGAACTCCGCCTTCGACGCCGACTTCGCGTAAGCCTCCAGCGGGTCCACCAGCCCCTTCGCCACGAGATCCAGGAGGGCGTCGTTGAGCGTCATCATCCCCATGCCCTTGCTCGTCTGCATGATCGACGGGATCTGGAAGGTCTTCCCCTCGCGGATGAGGTTCGAGACGGCGGCGTTGATGAAGAGCACCTCGAGCGCCGCGACGCGCCCGCCCCCCTTCTTCTTGCACAGCGTCTGCGCGATGACGCCGCGGAGCGACTCCGAGAGCATCACGCGGATCTGGCTCTGCCGGTCCGTCGGGAACTGATCGATCATCCGATCGAGGGCCGACGCCGCGGTGTTCGTGTGGAGCGTGCCGAAGACCAGGTGGCCGGTCTCGGCCGTCTCGATGGCGATGGCGACGGTCTCGAGGTCGCGCATCTCGCCCACGAGGACGATGTCGGGGTCCTCGCGGAGCGCGGCCCGCAGCGCCGCGCGGAAGCCGGCCGTGTGCGCCCCCACCTCGCGCTGGTTGATCAGGCACCTGCGCGTCGGGTAGACGAACTCGATCGGGTCCTCGATCGTGATGATGTGCGACGTGCGGTTCCGGTTGATGTGGTCCACCATCGCCGCCAGCGTCGTCGATTTCCCGGATCCCGTCGGCCCCGTGACGACGACGAGCCCCTTCGAGAGATGGCACAGGTCGAGGATCGGCTTGCTGAGGCCGAGCTTCTCCGCGCTGGGGATCTCGTGGGGAATGACGCGGAAGACGCCCCCCATCCCGTTCCGATCCAGGAAGAGGTTGCAGCGGAACCGCGCGACGCCGGGGATCTGGTGCGAGAAGTCCGCGTCGTGCGTCGTCTCGAACTGCTCGCGGCGATCCGGAGGGGTGATCGACAGGAGCATCTGCGCGAGCCGCTCGGCAGGAACGCTCGCCTCGTCGCCGATCGCGGTGATCTCGCCGTCCTTCCGGTAGAGAGGCGGGTTTCCCGACGTGAGGTGGAGATCGGAGCACCCTTCCTGCACCATCTTCCGGAAGAGCGCGTCCATCGCCGCCGCCGGATCGCCGGACGGTGCGGCCGCGGGGGCGCCGACGGCGCGGAGCGGGCGCGAGGCGGCCGGAGCGGAGGGGGGCCCGGCCGCGGGGGCCGGCGCGTCGGGAGCGTCCGCGGCCGCCGCGACGGGGGCGATCTCGAGGCGCATCCCGTCGCCGAGGCGCGTGGCGACCACGCGGACCGGGCCGGCCGCCGCCGCGTACTCGAAGGTCCGCGAGCCGTCGCCCGCGGCGAGCGTGTCCGCGCCGGCCGGCTGAATCTCCCGCAGGAGGTCCCGCACCTGCTGGAACGTCGCCGGCTGCGCCGAGACGGGGCGCATCTCCGATCCGATGACGAGGGTGAGCCGCTGGCCGGAGGCGACGACGAGGCGATCCGCCTGGAACTGGTGGATCGCCTGGATGAATCGATCGATGTTCGGCACGGACTCTAGGTCCCTTCAGCGCGGTCCGGCGATCGTGATCCGCGCGATGCGATGCTTGTTGATCAGCCGGGCCTGTTTCCCGTCCCTCACGACCAGGAAGTCGTCCGGCAGGTTCAGGAAGTCCTGGAGCCTCCGCTGCCCCTCGGGCATCAGGAAGGTGATCGTGCCGTGCGCGTGAGACGCGTCCTCCAGGACGATCTCAACCGTCATCGTCGTCGCCTGATCCGGCGCGAGGTCCTCGGCCCGCGGCTCTCCCCCCGAGAACTCCTCCTCCGCGGCGACGGTCACGGAGGTCACGGCCTGCCGGCGCAGGAGGACGAGGCCCCCCTTCTTCTCCGACGCCGGGATGAAGACCCCCCGGCCGTTGAAGAGATCGCTCGGCCGCTCGAAGCCGGTGTGTCCCTCGGCGTGCTCGTTCAGGAAGATCCTGAGCGTCGCCGGCTTCTGGCCGAACAGGACGATCTCGACCTGGATCTCGCGCTTGGGGACACGGAACTGTTCGGGCAAGGGGCACTCCGCCGGAGTCGAAGATCGCGTCCACGCTGAATCGGATCCGCGGGACGGGACTTGAGTGCCGGGAGGAGCGAGGACCTCTCGTCGGTGCTGTCGGCTTTTCGGCCCGTCCCCGAACGGCGTCCTACGACAGGATGTCGCGCAGCGCGCCGGCGAGGTCTGGATGGCGGAAGGTGCAGCCGCTCGCAGCGGCCGCACGGGGGACGACGCGCTGGGAGGCGAGGAGCACGGCGGCCATCTCGCCGAAGAGGACGCGCAGGCCGATCGCGGGGACGGGGAAGATGGCCGGACGGTGCAGGGCGGCGGCCAGCTCGCGGGTGAACTCGAGGTTCGTCACCGCCCCCGGGGCCGCGGCGTTGATCGCCCCTGTCAGATCCTCCCGCGACGCGGCGTGGAGGAGCAGCGAGACGACGTCGTCGAGGTGGATCCAGGCCATCCACTGGCGGCCGGAGCCGAGCCGGCCCCCGGCGCCCAGCCTGAACGGCGTGAGCATCTTCGCGAGCGCCCCGCCCCCCGAGCCGAGCACGACGCCGATGCGCGGCGTGACGACGCGCACGCCCAGGGCCGCGGCCTTCGCCGCCTCCCCCTCCCAGGCGACGCAGAGGGTCGCGAGATAGTCGGCTCCGGGTGCCGCCGCCTCGTCGAGCGGCTCATCCCCGCGATCCCCGTAGTACCCGACCGCCGACGCGGAGATCAGCGCCTTCGGCCGCGCCGAGAGACGGCGCATCCCCTCGACGAGGTGCCGCGTCCCGAGGACGCGGCTCTCGTACATGCTCCTCTTCCGCGCGGGGGTCCAGCGGCCGCCGGCGATCGGATCCCCCGCCAGGTTGATGACGACGTCGATTCCGGCGAAGGCGTCGGGAGGAGGCGGCCCCGACGTCGGCTCCCAGGGGAAGGCCGAAACGTCGCCGAGGGCCCGCCGCGCCCGGGCCGGGTCGCGGGTGAGGATGGTGGGGCGGTCCAACTTTTTCACGAGGGCGGCGCCGATGAATCCGGTCGCGCCCGTCACGAGCGCTCGCATCGTCAGGGCCTCACTTCAGGAACGGGATGAACGCGGGGACGCGCCGCGCGTACGCGTCGAAGCCGGCGCCGAACTGGCCCTTGAGGAGCTTCTCCTCGGAGCGCACGCGGATCATCGTGCCGGCGAGGAAGATCGGTCCGGCGATCGCCAGGCCCGCCGGGTGGCCGAAGGACGCCGCGACCGCTAGGAGCTTCCCCAGCATCGCGGTGTAGATCGGGTGGCGCACCACGGAGTACGCCCCCTCCTCCACGAGCCGGTGATCCTCCACCAGCCTTGCCGTGTAACTCCACTGGCGGCCGAGAGTGCGGACGGCCGACAGCCCGAAGAGCACCGAGGCGATCGAGACGATGGGAGCGAAGAGATCCAGAGTGATCTCGAAGGGGCCGAGCGCCGTCCCCGCGAGCGGAATCGGGCGCTGCATCATCCAGATGACGCAGAAGGCGGCCATCTGGAGGTAGATGCCGAACCGGGAGGCAGGCTCCCGCTTCGTCTCGCCGGCTCGCGACGGGCGGCGGCAGAGGACGAAGACCGCGAAGAACGCGGCCCAGCCGATGCAGACGAGCACCCTCGAGACGAGCGGCAGCGTGGCGTACCGGGCGAAGTCGATGGCGGGCTCCTGTCGAGTGCGACGCGGAGAGGATACCCGAAGTTGACAGACCTGGAGGCGGCGCGTAGGATTCGGACAAACGCCGACCGATTTCATCCTTATTTGTCGCGACCCCAAAAAGGAGCCTTCGATGTCCACCCCACCAGCCGCAGGCCCGCGCGAGGAGTCGATCCTCGAGGCCCTGAGAGCGGTCAAGGACCCCGACCTCCACCGCGACATCGTCTCGCTGGGGTTCGTCAAGAACGTCGTCATCCAGGGTGGCGCCGTGAGCCTGGACATCGAGCTGACCACTCCGGCCTGCCCCGTGAAGGACCGCCTGCGCGACGAGGCGACGGCCCTTCTCCGCGCCCTGCCGGGGGTCGCCTCGGTCAGCGTCAACATGACGTCTGCGGTCCGGAAGGCGGGGCCGACCCCGCTCGAGGGGGGGATGAAGCTCGTCCGGAACGCCGTCGCGATCGCGAGCGGCAAGGGGGGCGTCGGCAAGTCCACCGTCTCGACGAACCTCGCCATCGCCCTCGCGCGCACCGGGGCGAAGGTCGGGCTGATGGACGCCGACGTCTACGGCCCCTCCGTGCCGGCGATGCTCGGCGGCACCGAGCGCCCGGACACCAGCGGCTCGGGGAGCGGCATGATCCGCCCCATCGAGCGGCACGGCATCAAGTTCATCTCGATGGGGCTCTTCACGGGGAAGGACACGCCCGTGATCTGGCGCGGGCCGATGGCGACCAAGCTCATCCAGCAGTTCCTCGGGCAGGTCGACTGGGGAGAGCTCGACTACCTGCTCATCGATCTGCCGCCGGGGACCGGCGACGTGCAGCTCACGCTGACGCAGTCGGCGCCCCTCGTCGGCGCGGTGATCGTGACGACCCCCCAGGACGTCGCGGTCGGCGTGACGATGAGAGGCCTCCGGATGTTCGAGCAGGTGCACGTCCCGATCCTCGGCATCGTCGAGAACATGAGCACCTTCATCTGCTCCCACTGCGGCGAGGCGACGGAGATCTTCCGCAAGGGGGGAGGTCGCCGCGCGGCGGAGGAGTTCGGCTTCCCGTTCCTCGGGGAGGTCCCGCTCGACGCGGCCGTGACCGTCGCGGGGGACGCCGGGATCCCCGTGGTCGCCGAGGAGGCGATCGCTTCGGGGGCGCCGTCGGCGAAGGCGTTGATGGCGATCGCCGGCCGGCTCGCGCAGGAGATCAGCATCGTCAACGAGAAGACCGTCTCGATGCGCCACAAGCCGGCCGAGGTGAAGATCGGCGACCTGCACGTCGAGATCAAGTGGAGCGACGCGCACGACAGCAGGTATGCCTTCCGTGACCTGAGGGTCGCGTGCCCCTGCGCCCTGTGCGTCGACGAGTGGACGGGAGAGCCCCGGCTCGATCCCCGGACCATTCCGATGGACGTGCGGCCGCTCGAGTTGAAGAGCGTGGGCCGGTACGCGCTGCAGTTCACCTGGTCGGACGCCCACAACACCGGGATCTACACGTACGACATGCTTCGATCGCTGGATCGGACGGCCCCGGCCGCCGGGATCGAGGCGCCGAAGGGGAGGAGCCTGCCGGTCGTGGGAAGCCATTCCCACTGACGCGCGAGGTCAGCGCGACTGCGCGGCGATCTCCCTGAGCTGATCCGAGATCCGCCGCGCGCGCTCGAAGACCTCCGGCGCGAGGCGCGCCTCGAGCGCGCCGAGCCCGCAGGCCGGCGTGACGAAGGATTGGCGGGCGACCGCAACGAGGCTCGTGAAGGGACCGGCCGCGAGGCGCCACACGTTCACGATCGTCTCGGGGGAGCGCGCGTCCGGCGCCCCCGACGTGCGCACGAGCCCGAGGGAGAGAAGGCCCCCCGACTCCAGGAAGGCGCAACCGTCCGCGCTGTCGAAGAATCCCGGAGCGCCGTCGCTCGCGTCGAGCGAGTAGATGTCGGGATCGACCCGCCGGACGAACGCGGGAGGGAGTGGAGCGCAGCAGTGCAGCCCCGCGAGGGCTCCGGCCTTCCGTATCTCCGCCAGGACCGAGGCGACGGCGCGCTCGCATCGTCCCCCCGCCGCGAGCTCAGCCGGGGGGAGGCTCCCGAGCGACGGCTCGTCCAAGAAGAGGAGCACCGGGTGGCCGAACCGGGTGAGCCTTTCGATCTGCCAGGAGGCGCCAGCGGCCGATCGCCGCGCCATCTCCGCAAGCGCGGGCTCGGATCCGGCGTGGCGCGGGGTGTGCGAGGCGAGGGTGACGGGCCCTGCGACCTGGCCTTTTACTGCGGCGGCGCGAGGGAAGAGGCCGGCCTCCATCGCCGATTCGAACGCCAGGAATCCCGGAGCGTCGGTGAGCTGGTCGGCCATGCTCGCGCCCGGAGATCCGGCGGGGAGCTGGGGCCAGTAGGGGATTTCAGGTGCGGTGGACGCGACGAAGCGGACGGCTTCGCCGGCGTCGACGAAGGGGAGCGAGCCGATCCCGGTGACGCGCCCTTCAGGGGCGAACGAGCCGCGCTCGATTCGCCCCAGGGCTCAGTCCTTCGTCCCGGGCTGAAGGGAGAGCTTGACCGTCTCGGACCCCGCCGGGGCGATGGTCACGGAAACCGATTGGGTCCGGTAGCCGGGGCGCACCGCCTCGAGCGTGTGATCGCCGGCGGCGATCGCCAGCGCTCCGTGAAGGTTTCCGAGCTCGTCCGCCATGCCGAGGAACTCGCCGTCGAGGTAGACGGCCGCGTCCTTCGGCTCGACGCGGATGCGGATGGAGCCCGTCTTCAGGCGGGAGCTCTCACGGGCCGGAGGGTTCGAGGGGGGAGTCGTCGAGGCGTCGTAGCTCGCGGCCGGCGGGGCCGGCACGCCGACCTCGGCGGTCTCGGAGCGCGGGTCCACCCCCTCGCCGTCCGCGAGATCGTAGCGAAGGTCGAGCGCCTCCCCCGCCGCGCTGTGCACGCGCAGCCTCAGGACCTGATGGTCGGGATAGGAGAGCTCGAGGGTGTGATCGCCGGGGGTGATGAAGAGAGGCGTGTAGCTGCTGTTGAAATCACGCGCCTGGCCGACGTCGTAGCCGTCGACCTTGACGGAGGCCTTCCGCGGGCTGATGTGAAGCTCGACCGCCGCCGCCGTGGGGCCGTCGGAGTCGGTGGGGTAGCCGTAGCGGGATGCGGGGTAGCCATAGCCGTACCCCGGGTAGTAAGCCGGGTAGTACCAGGGGTTGTAACCGTAATATCCCCAGGAGGACCAGCCCCAGCCCACTCCGAACCCCCACCAGGGCCATCCCCCGATGACAACGCGCGTGCCCCCGCCGTGGTGACCATTCGGGCCGACCGGCACCGCGTGGCTCCCGACGTTGCGGGATGGCGCCGACCCCGAGCCCCCCTGTCCTGAAGGTGCGTGGCCCCCTTTGTTGCCCCCGCCGGCCAGCGACGGGGCGGGGAGGGCGATGAGGGCGAAGATCGTGACGAGGGGTGCGAGAAATCGAAGCGCGCGATGGGATTTCATGGGGCTCTCCTTCCGGGTTCATTCTAGACCCCGTTCGGCGCGCGTGCGAGGGGTGGGGGCCCTTTCGCGGGGCGTGTTAGACTCGCGCCACCCCCGGGGCACGAGAGGGCATAGCGCATGGAACCGACCGACCATCTCGAGAAATTCACGCCGGATCTCGTCGAGACGGGGGCGCCGCAGCAGGGGGTGCCTCAGACGCTGGCGAAGCGCCTCTTCTGCCAGCTCCATGTCTTCACGGGATGTCTCGACACGGCGCCGGCCGTCGAGGCGGTGAGGCGGAGCGGGCTCGACGCCGCCGTCTACGCCGACGTGAACGACCCGAGGGGGATCGGCGTCCTCGTGATGTCTCAGGACCCCGACGTCTTCTCGCGCTCGTCGCGCGAGCTGCTGGCCCGCGCTCCCTTCGCCGCGCTGACGCCCCTCCCGGACTTCACGATGATGGGGCGCACGTACGCTCTGGGGCGCGAGAGAGACCTCGCCGACTGGCTGCTCAACCACCCCCGCCGCAACGCCCTCGCTCCATCCAACCGCTGGGCGGTCTGGTACCCCCTCCGCCGCACCGGGGCCTTCAACCGGCTGACGCGGCAGGAGCAGGGGCGCATCATGGCCGAGCACGCGTCGATCGGCAGAGGGTACGGCGAGGCGGGGATGGCGGCAGACATCCGCCTCGAGTGCCACGGCCTCGATCGCGACGACAACGAGTTCGTCCTCGGCATCGTCGGCCCGGAGCTCTACCCCCTGTCGAAGCTGATCAAGGACATGAGGGGAACCCGGCAGACTTCGGAATTCATCCAGAGCATGGGCCCCTTCTTCATCGGCCGGACGATCTTCCAGTCGCCGATCCCCGAGAGCGCGAAGGCCCCGGCCGGTTACTGATCCCCGGGGGTCACGGGCAGGGGCTCGCGCTCGCCGCGGTCCCCTGATCCCTCTGGATGCTTCCGTACGTGCCTGTCCCCAGGGGGCAGCGGTTCTGCGCCCGGACCATGAAGTAGCTCGCGTGCCCCGGCGGCGGTGTCGGAAGCGTGAGGAACAGGAAGTTCGAATTGTAGTTGTCGGCGAAGCAGGTCCCGGATCCGAAGCTCCCCGAGCTCGCGACGACGGCGGCGTCGCCCGTGAAGATGTCGTAGACGGTGCTCGACCCCGCCGACGCCGTCTGGCTCGGCCAGAAGAAGAGGGGGTCGGCCCCCGGCGGGAGGGACGGGTCGAGGTCCATGCCACGCACCGGGAAGGGGAAGGCGATGGCGCCCGCGTCGGCGTCGTTGCAGTCGCCGGCGCAGCGTGTCGTCGCAGTCGGGGACGAGCCCCCTCGGGCACGCGACATTTCCGGGAACTCCCGCGCCGTCGCCGTCGAAATCGAAGCAGGCGGGGACGCCGGCCGCGCGCACGCGCCGATTGAGTGAATCCGCGATCAACACGTCGCCCGTCGGCATCAGCGCCACGCCGAAGGGATGGTTCATCCGCGCCTGCAGCGCGGGACCTCCGTCACCTGCGAACCCCGGCACCGGGCAACAGCTCAGGGTCACGATTCCGGCCACGGTGCTGATCGTGCCGCCGGCGGCGTCGACCCGCCTCACGTGCTGCCCCTGCTCGTCCGCGTAGAAAATGTTGCCGGCCGCGTCCGCCACGATCCCCGTGGGCTCCCAGAGCTCGACGGCGGTCGCGGGCACTCCCTCGCCGGAGGACGAGCCGCCCCCGGCGACCGTCCGAATGTTTCCGCTGTTCCCGTCCACGCGCCGGATGCGCGTGCCGGCGCGGTCGGCGATGAAGAGGTTGCCCGCGCCGTCGAGGGCGAGGCCGACGGGCTCGGGGATCGACGCGTTGATCGCCTTGCCGGTGGCGTCGCCCCCGGTCGAGGTCCCATCTCCGGCGTACGTCGTGATGATCCCCGTGACGCCGTCGACGCGACGCACGCGCCGGTTGATG
>JACPZX010000033.1 GCA_016195325.1 Acidobacteriota bacterium | reverse complement strand
CGGAAACGGCACGGGCCGATCCGGGAGTGGGAGGTCCTCGCGCTCTGCCTCCGGGACTTCTGGAAGACGTGGGACAACGCCGAGACGCGGCGCCAGAGGCGCGACAATCCAACGCTCGAGCGCGATGGGTGGCGGTGCACCGCGCCGGGGTGCCGGTCGATGGGTTCGGGGCGGCTCCACGAGCACCACGTCGTCTTTCTATCGGAGGGAGGCGCGGCGAACGACCCGGCGAACCTCACGACGCTGTGCGTCGGCCACCATCTGGGGCTGCTGCACGAGAGGAAGATCCGCTGCTCCGGGCGCGCCCCCGATGCGCTTCGATGGGAGTTGGGGGTCGTCCCGGGGCGGGAGCCGTTCCTGGTCTACCTCGGCGACCAGCGATCTTTGACATGAGCTCAGTTTCCGGCGGGTAGTTTCCCTCTCCGGATCAGCGCCCGCCGGAAGGGCGTCACGAGCCGGCTCTCGCGCCACGGGTCGAGCCCCGCGTCCTTCAGGATCCCGAGGGCGTCGATCTTCCTGTTGAGGACCGGGGAGGCGGCCTCGGCCCGCGACTTCGCGCCGTGGTGAATCAGTATCGCGGGGCGCGGCGGGACGAGGCGGTAGCGCCAACCCTTCGCCCACGCGCGCGCGGTGAAGACGTACGGCGAGCCATTCCACGGGTACGCCTCGTCGAGCGGGCCGATCGCGGCGTCGTCGTAGAGCTCGCGGCGGAAGAGGAAGCAGTGGCCGTCGATCGCACCGAAGAGCGGGCCGAGAGGACGGTAGTTGTGCTGCGTGCCGGTGATGCCCACGCGCGGCCCCGAGGCGAGCGCGGCGAGGAGACGCTCGAGCCAGTCGTCGCGCAGCGCCTCGACGTCGGGGTTCAAGAGCATGAAGTACCGCGAGGCCGGGTGGGCGGTGGCCAGCGCCTGGTTCAGCGCCGGGCACCAGAGGCGGTTCTCGTCGTTCAGCTGCAGCCTGATGAAATCGACGGTCCTGAGATAGTCCCGGGTGTCTTCGCGGCTCGCGTTGTCGACGACGAGGATCTCGTGGGGAAGAGTCGTGTGGGCGCGAAGGCTCTCGAGGCAGCGCCTCACGTAGTCGGTCGCGTTGTAGGTGACGATGGCGATCGAGACGACCGGAGCGACCGGCATCGGCGTCAGCCCTTGAGCACCGCGATCGGGCGGAGCCTCGCGGCGGGGACGGCGACGTCGGCCCCGGCGAGGAGGGCGACGATCTCGTCGACTCCCTCGTCGGAGAGGTTGACGAGGCTCTCGGGGATCGCCGAGCGGTACGTGAACTTCACCGTGCGCCGATCGCGGCGCGGCGTCAGGAGCCCCAGCTCCTCGAACCGCTCGACCGTGCGCCCGGCGCCGTGGTCGGCCGAGTTCAGCGTGGCGGCGGCACCCTCGCGGCTGACCAGGAGATAGCTCGACGTCCGGTTCGTGCCGGGGAGCATCGAGGGGCGGCCGATGCGCCGGTAGAGGCTTCCCTCGGGCCAGTGGGAGGGGGGGGTGATCCGGACCGCGTTGTGCCGGTGCACCCAGAGCGATCTCCCCCCGATGGACTCGCGCCCGATCACGTTGTGCGAGAGATCGGCGATCACCTCGAAGGCGCCGTCGCCGCGCCCGGTCGCCCTCGTGAAGGCGCGCCGCACCAGATCGAGGACCGCCACGCGGTTCGCGTATCCGAAGTTGCTCGCGGCCTTGAGCGAGAGCATCAGCCGCCGCCCCTCGTCGGATCCGGCCGGGACGGGGATGAAGTCGCGGCGCGCGAAGTGGTAGCGCCAGCGGCGCGAGAGATCGCCGGGGCGGCGGGCCCGCCCGAGGTGCAGCGGGATCTTCCGGAAGAAGTATTTGCGGCGCCGGTTCGAGGAGGTCTTCAACCGCGAGGCGTAGAGGCGCCCCAGATCGTGGCCGAGCCGCTCCGAGCCGGTGTGGTACATGACGACGATCTGGCCCGCCGCCAGGCCCAGGGCCTCCGCGGCCGCGGCGTCGCGGATCTCCTCGACGATCTGGATCTCGAGGAAGTGGTTTCCCCCGCCGATGAAGGCGAACGACGTGCGCCCGCGTGCAAGGCACTCCTCGTCGAGGGCGTCGAGGACCGCGGCGCGATCCGTCTCCCGCTCCGAGAAGAGGGAGCCCCTCTCCTCCATCCCGGCGATCGACTGCGGATCGAACTCGTACCTCGCGGCGGCGGCCCGCCCGCCGCCCATCACGAAGTCGAGGGCCTCGTCACGGGTGATGGCCGGGGCCGACCGCGAGCGGGGGATCTCGTCCCTCACGGCCGTCATCAGTCGCGCGATGGCGGCGCTGTCCTGGAGCTCGGCGGCGGCGAGGGAGGTCTTCACCAGCGTCATCCCGCAGTTCATCGAGGGGCTCGAGAGGGAGAGGACGATGTCGTCCTCCGTCGCGGTGGCGGTGCTCGACGGGACCTCGAGCCCCGGCTTCCAGTGCAGATCCCCGAGGGCCACGACGGGCGCGGCCACGTACGGGAGGGCCGCGATCGCCTCGAGGCGCCCGAGCGCCTCGGCGTCGGGGGGGGTCCGCGCGCCCGAGAGGACGCGGATCTTCGACGGCGCGCCGGTTTCCGGCGTCACGCGCACACCTCGCGGATGCGGGCCAGGGTGACCGACACCGGCTCCCCTTCGCCGATGCCGAGGAGGTACGCGCGCGAGCGCGAGAGGAGGGCCGAGAGGCGCGCCGGCGCGATCGTGCGATCCGATCCGGCCGCGACCGCGAGCGAGAAGAGGGCGGAGGCGGAGCGATAGCCGTCGACCTCGCGGACGAGATCGCGGGCCGCGACGAGGTGCGCGAGCGCCTCCTCGGGGCCGAGCGGGCGGATGACGGCGCGCTTCGTCGACCTGAGGAGGATGACGGCGTCGGCGACGGCGTCCTGCGCGACCCTCCCCGCCTCGACGCGGTACGTCGGCTTCGGGTGGGCCGTCGGCGGGACGTCGGAGGTCGACGGGACGAACCCCGCCGCGCCGATCGCGGCGACGCTCGACGGGTCGAGGCGCACCGGCTCGGGAAGGGAGTAGATCCGCTCCTCGTCGTGGAGAATCAGGTTGTCGGAGATGAAGCGGAAGGAGGGATCCGCCATCAGCGAGAGGGCGAGCGTCGCTTTCCCCGCGCCGCCGAGCCCCGAGAGGACGATGGCCCTGCCGTTCCTCTCCACCGCGGAGGCGTGCAGCAGCCCCCACCCCCGGGTCCTCTCGAAATGCCAGATGAGCGGGTAGTAGACGGCGTAGTACATCAGCTTGAAGAAGGTGCGGTGCGTCTTCTTCGCGCGGCGCGACGCGCGGAGGTAACGGACGTGCGAGAGGGGATCGCGCGGTGCGTACCCGCACGAGGCGCTCACGTGAAAACCGCCGGGCTCCCGCGCCGCGCGGATCGTCAGCCCCTCGAAGCCGGGGACGCGCGTCCAGACGAGCTCTCCGTCCGTCTCGAAGAGCTCCTTGCCGATCCGCTCGCCGCGCCCCGAGCCGTCCAGGGAGCCCCTGGCCTTCGCCGCCGCCCCCCAGGCCCATGAGAGCGAGATCCGGAGATGGGGCGCGGGAAGAGAGTCCGCCGAGGCGCCGAGATGCGCGAGGGCGTACGCGAGAGCCTCGCCGGATTCGGACTCCACGTTGACCCTGACCCCGTGGAGCGTCCAGCCGATCCTCGCCGTCCGCGCGAGCGCGGCCTCGGTCATGCCGTCGCCCCCGGAAGCGGGAGAGCCCCGGCCTTGATCGCGGCGTCGGCGCCAGTCCCGGCGGCGGCGCCGGTGCTGCCGTTCAGGTCGGGCATGTCGCGGAACTGGACCTCGTACAGCCGCCGGTACAATCCCCCCGCGGCGATCAGCTCGTCGTGGGTCCCCTGCTGCGCGATGCGCCCCTGCTCCATCACGATGATCCGATCGGCCTTCAGCACGGTGGAGAGGCGGTGCGCGATGACGATGGTGGTGCGCCCCTTCACGAACGTCTCCATCGCCTCCTGGATCAGCCGCTCGGACTCCGAGTCGAGGCTGCTCGTCGCCTCGTCGAGGATGAGCACCGCCGGATCGCGCATCACCGCGCGCGCCATGGCGATGCGCTGCCTCTGCCCTCCGGAGAGCATCACGCCGCGGTCGCCGACGATGGTCTGGTACCGCTCGGGGAGGTTCGTGACGAACTCGTGCGCGTGCGCGGTCCGCGCCGCGCGCTCCACGTCCTCGACCGAGCCGTCGCGGTTCCCGAACGAGATGTTGTTGAGAATCGTGTCGTGGAAGAGGATGGGCTCCTGCGTCACGAACCCCATCTGCCGCCTCAGCGAGTCGAGCTTCGCCTTCCGGATGTCGAGCCCGTCAATCTCGACGCATCCCGAGACGACGTCGTAGAAGCGCGGCAGGAGGTTGACGAGCGTCGACTTGCCGGCCCCCGAGGGGCCCACCACCGCGATGAACTCCCCCTTGCGGATCGTGAGATCGATCGAGCGGAGGACGGGGTTCGAAGGATCGTACGCGAACGAGACCCCCTTGAACTCGATCTTCCCGGCGAGCACGGGGATCTCGACCGCGTCGTCGGCCTCCCGCAGATCCGGCACGTGGTCGATCTCGAGGAAGACGTCCACCGCGCCGGCCACGCTCTCCTGGATCTCGCCGACGGCGTTGTTGAGCTTCTTGATGGGCGAGTAGCACGCCACCATCGCCGCGTAGAAGACGACGAAGTCTCCCGGGCTCATGTCCCCCTGGAGGACGGCCATGCCGCCGAGGAGGAGGAAGACGACGATGAAGGCCGCGCTGAAGATCTCGACCACCGGCTGCACGAGCGACTTGGCGCGCGCCCCGCGCATGTCGTACCTGAAGGCCTCGGCGTTGGCCGACTCGAAGCGCTCGCGCTCGTGATCCTCCATCACGAACGCCTTCACGATGCGGATCCCCTCGATGCTCTTCTGGAGGAGCGTGACCATGTTCGCGCGCTCCCGGAGCGAGCGATCGGTCGAGCGGCGGATCCACCGCCCGGTCACCATGATCAGCAGGTAGTTGAGCGGGAAGATGAGGATGCCGATCGTCGCCAGGCCGGGGTTGATCGAGAAGGCGAGGACGAGGGAGCCGACGAGGATCATCGGCTCGAGGACGACGTCCTGGAGGAGCGACGTCATCCCCTTGTTCATCTGGTTCAGGGAGTTCGTGAACCGCGAGATGATGTGCCCGGACTTGCGGCGATCGAAGTACGCGATCGACTGGGAGATGATGCTGTCGAAGAGCTCGCGCCTAATGTCCATGAGCGTCCGGCGCGCGAGGAAGTTGGACCAGTACCCCTTGTAGTAGCCGAACGCCGACTTCAGGAAGGTCGCGCCGAGGATGAAGGCGGAGATGATGAGGAGCGCATGGAACTTGTTCGCGAAGACGTTCGTCTGGATCCACTCGGCGGCGACCTTGCCGAGGCTCGTCTTCCAGATGGGGGCGCGGAAGAGGGGCTCGCGGCGATCGGGCTCGAGCCTCAGGTTCAGCTTCGTTTTGGCGCCGTCCTCGATGCGGAGGCCCGGCGGGATCTCGATCTTCCCGTCCCAGCCGCGGCCGATCGTCTCGGCGCGGACGTTGAGCCCTTCGATCGTCCTGCCCGTCCGGTTCGTCAGCATGAGGGGGATGTCGTAGTCGATCATCTCCCGGCGCCCTTCGAGCGTCAGCACGTCGTGCTCGAGGACGCGCCCCTCGCGGCCGAACTTCGACTTCCACCCGTCGGGCATCTTCGGCCGGATGCGGATCCCGTCCACGAGGCGCCCCTGGCTGTCGGTGACGACGAGGGCCAGCTTGAAATCGGCCTCCTCGCCCGCGAAGAGGGTGTCGAAGAGGGGCTTCATCGCGCCGAGCGATCCGATCTGGAGCCCGGCGACGAGGAGCGAGAGGACGACCACCTGCGCGACGCGCAGCAAGTACGGGCGGAGGTACCCGATCATGCGGACGTAGATCCGCATGACGCCGCGCTCTCCCTTCGGCATCGACTCGGCGAGGGTCGGGCTCAACGCCGCCCTCCCGTCGCCCGCGCCGCGCTCGGGGCGGGAGGCGCGTGGGTGTGCGACCTGGCGGCGAGCACCTTCTCGTAGACTGCGAGCTCCGCGCGGGCGAGAATCCGCGGGCCGAACCGCGCCCTCACGTCCTCCCGCGCCCTCTCCCCCATCGTTCTCGCGCGCCGTGCGTCCCCGACCACCGAGAGGATGGCCGCCGCGAGGGCGGGGGCGTCCCCCGGGGGAACGACGAGCCCGGTCACGCCGTCCTTCAGGATCTCGCGGGCGCCGCCGACGTCGGTCGCGACGATGGGCGTTCCCACGGCCATTGCCTCCTTGATCGACGCGGACGAGGCGTCGCAGCCGATCGAGGGGAGGACGGAGACGTCGAGGAGCGACGTGATCACCGCGGCGTCGTCCCGGAACCCGAGGAAGCGGATCGACTCACCGAGGCCCAGCCCCTCGGCCTCGCGCCTCAGCTTCCCCTCGAGCGGCCCATGTCCTGCCACGAGGAGAACCGCCTCCGGATGCTTCGCCCGGATCTCGCGGAAGGCCCGGAAGAGATGCGTGTGCCCCTTGTCCTCGACGAGGCGGGCCAGCACGCCGATGACCGGCCCGTTCCCCTCGATCCCCAGCGCCTTCCGCACCGGCGCCGCGTCGACCCGCTCGTGGAAGAGATCCTCGCGGTACGCCGAGTGGGCGACCGAGACGCGATCCTCCGTGAGGAGGCCGGACTCGAAGAAGGGGCGGAAGTTGTCGCGCACGCTGTCGCTGACCAGAACGAGATGATCGATGGCGCGGCCGTAGAGCCAGCGGTTCGCCGCGTTGAAGCGGACCCGCTTGGTGTTGTGCCGCGTGGCCACGAACGCGCACGGGAGGGCGCCCACCGCCCGGAGAGAGGCCGCGACCCAGGTGTCCTGCGACCCGTGCGTGTGGAGGAGATCGAACGCGCCGCCAAGAACGAGCCTCCGGAGACGACGCCCATCGGCGAGGAACGAGAGGGCCCGAGCGGGCGGGGCGAAGGTGAACCCGTCGTCCACGGGGAGGCCCGCCTCGCGCGCGCGCCGCGTCAGCTCCCCCGGGGGGGCCGCGATGGTCGCGACGTGCCCCGCGTCTTTCAGCTCCCGGCACACCATGAGGACGCGGGCGGCCTGGCCTCCCCATCCTCTATGGAAATCGGTGTGAAGAACGCGCATGGGCCGTCCGCCTCCAGGTCGCATGGATGTCGTGGAAATCCGCCGCCGGGCCGCGGGGCTTGACGGCGGGCCGCCGGAATTGTTCAATCCGCCGGTCAGCTCATGCCCGGCCGGCCTACGTTGCGGCGGTAAGCGCCATCGCGGTCGACCCAACCGATCACAAGAGCCGGATTATAACACCCATGTCCGAGACCACCTTCGACGTGTACGGTTACGCGAGCGGCGTCGTCCTCCCCTCCCTGCATCTCGAGAACCACCCGTTCGTCGTGGGACGGCCGGGAGGAGGGGGGACGAGCTCGTCGGCGTGGAAGATCACGATCGAGCGCGCGCCGTCGCTCCTGGTGCGGTTCTACGCGGACCTCGGCCGGGCCCGGCGGTCGTCGATCGCCCTCAGGCACCTCGAGCGTCTCGATTTGCCGGCGCCGCGCCTCAGGCACGCCGACCTTCACCCCTTCAACCGGTTCTCGCGCACGAACGGCTACCCCCGCTACGCGACCACCGAGTCGTGGATCGAGGGGACGCGCGCCCTGGAATCCCCCGACGAGCCGGGGGTGGCGCTCGCCGTCGCGCGCCTCCTCGCCCGGTACCACACCGCGACGCGGACGCGGTGGGGGGCTCCGACGCTCCTCGGCGAGCTGAGGCCCTACGCGAAGACCACGATGACCGCCGCCCTGCGGATGATCCGCGAGCTCGGCGCCGCCGGCACGCTCGGCCCCGCGGAGGTCAAGGAGGCGGGGGCGCGGTTCAACGCCTGGATGCCGATGATCCTCAAGCTCTCCACGTACCACCTGTGCCTCAACGACGCGAACCGGCGGAACTTCATCGTGACCCCCGAGGGGGCTCTCGTCGCCATCGACATCCAGCGGATCTCCTACGAGCCCTGCGCGGAGGAGCTGGCGAACGCCCTCTACCACTTCTGCCGGCGCGACGAGATCCTCGCCGGACGGTTCGTCGAGACGTACCTCGCGGGCGCGGGAGCGTCGGCGCGCGAGACGTGGCGGCGCAGCGGCCCCTTCTACACGGCGCTCAACACGCTGAAGCGCCTCCACCGGCGATTCGCGTCGGGCGAGCCGAGCGACGCCGACCCGAACGTACCCCTGGCCGCGTGGAAGCAGATCCTGACGTCCCTCGCTCCGCCGCAGCGCATGTGGCCCGAGCCGGGGAGCGACCCACCCGAGGACTCGACGGAGCTCTCCCGTCAGTTGATGTAGCCGAGCGCCTTGAGCTGCTTGAGCGTCTCGGGGTCCACCTTCTCCCCCGGACGCCTCCCGCCGGACCCTGCGATCCCCCAGACCTTCTCGAAGGCGTCGAGCGCCGACCCCAGGGTCGCCGCGAGCTGAGGCTCCCGCGCCGCGGCGTCGTCGGCCTCCCCCGGATCCGCGCGAAGGTGGAAGAGCTTCACGCGCGTCCTCGCGGTCGGATCCGACGCCGGGGGACGGATGCGGATGAGCTTGTCGTCGCCGGCGTAGAGCGCCGACCAGGCGCGTCCCCCTTCGAAGAGCTGGCTGCCGATCGGCCGGGCGGCGGCCGGGGCGCCTCCGGAACGAAAAATCCCGGCGAGGGAGATCCCCTCGACCCGCGCTTGCGCCGGGAGACCCGCCATCTCGATGAGCGTCGGGAAGAGATCGAGTGTGCTCACGCGCGAGGGGATCCTCTCCCCTTTCGCGCCGCCACCGGCCGGCCACATGATCAGCGGGACGTGGAGCACCTCGCGGTGCAGGTTGTTCCCGTGCGTCGTGAAGCCGTGCTCGTAGAACTCCTCGCCGTGATCCGCGACGAGCACGATCGTCGTGCTCGCGGCGAGCGGGGACGCGCGCACCGCCTCGATGAGCCGTCCCACCGACTCGTCGGTGGCGGCGATGTCCTCGTCGTACAGCTCGATCACGTGCGCCCTCACCGCTTCGTCGTTCCGGTACCGCCCGGCGCGGAAGCGGCTCTCGAGCCAGTGATCTTTGACGTCGAAGCGGTGCCCGGAGCAGAACTTTCCGTGGTACTTCGGGATGGCGTTGTAGGGCGCGTGGACGTCCATGTAGTGGAGGTAGAGGAAGAAGGGCTTCGCGCCTTTTTCCGCGAGCCAGCCTTCCGCCCGCGAGGTGAGGTCTTCGGCGACGGGGACGAGCTCGGGATCGAGGCGGATCTTGTCCAGGCGGCGGAGCACGAGGTTCTTGAGCTCGACGCCCAGGAGGCGTCTCGCGAGGCTCAGGCGATCGAGATCTTCGTAGGCGTCGAAGCCGTCGTCGAAGGCGAAGGTGCGCTTGAGCCAGGCGTTCGCGGTGAATGCGGCGGTCTCGTAGCCGGCTGTTTTCAGCGTCGTCGAGATCTTTGGGAGGTCGTGTGGGAGGGTGTCGCCGCGCTCCACGGTCCCGTGCTGGCCGGGGAAGGTGGAGGTGAGGATCGACGACATCGATGGGAGGGTCCACGCCGAGGGGGCGACGGCGTTCTCGAAGACGATGCCGTCTTTCGCGAGGCGGTCGATCATCGGGGAGGTGGGGCGGGAGTAGCCGTAGAGGCCGAGGTGGTCGGCTCTCAGGGCGTCGATCACGATGAAGACGAAGTTTGGTTTCGCGCCGGCGGGCGCCTCGGCGCTCGCGGTGAGGTGGGCGCCGTGGGCGCGGTGTGTGGCGGCCATCCCTCCCCACGACGCGACGAGGATTACGAGGACGACGACACGCCCCGCGGGCCCGGCCTCCGGCATGCGGCGGGAGGCGGCCACCGCGACGAAGCTCGCGATGACCGCGGCGAGGATGGCCCCGGCGATCCAGCCGGACTTGGGATCGAAGTCGCAGGCGGCGAGGAGCGCGAGAGCGCCCGCGCACGCGGCGACCGCCCTGGCGGGGGCGGAGACTTGCGTCGGTCGACCCCGCATCGACCGGGCGGCGTCGAAGGCGTGGACGGCGGCGAGGGCGGCAACGGCGGCCGCAAGCAGGTACGTGCCTCCCGCGAGGGCGAGGGAGGCTGTCTCACTCCACGGAACGGGGGGGACGGCGCCGCGCGTCACGCGCAGCGCGTCGAGCCACGCGGCCGTTCCCGCGGCAGCGGCGATCGAGACGAGGTCCCGCGGCGCGCGGGCGATCGAGGTGGCCGGACCCATGGCGCGGCATGTTAGCGGAATTCGGCAGGAGCGCCGATCGAGCGGACTACGTCGGCGAGCGCTTGCCGATCCATCCATCCCGGAGATACTCTTGACGCATCGAAATAACGGCCGGGGGGATGATGACGCGTCGTATGAGAGCCGTCGGCTTGACCGTGGCGTTGCTCGCGCCGCTACTCGCGCTCGCGCCGCTGGACGCCGGCGACAGTCGAAACGAACGCAAGACTCCTCGCCTTCGCCCGCACGCATCCGATCGGATTCTCGTTCGCTTCCGGGACAAGACTCCAGACCTCAGCGTCGCGCATTCGACGGATTCGCGCCGATTCAAGCGGATCAGGAAATACTCCCGATTCGGAAATCTGCACCTCCTAGAGCTTCCGAACGACGTTCAAGTCGACGTGGCGATCGAATCGCTCCACAGGGATCCGACGGTTTTGTATGCGGAGCCCGACTACAACGTTCACGCGCACGGTGTCCCGGACGACCCTCTGTTTCTGTCGCAGTGGGGATTGCTCAACGCCGGGGTGGCCGGCAACACAGCGGGGCCTGGAATCAGCGGTCCGCATGCGTGGGACATCTCGACCGGTTCACGCTCGGTCGTCATCGGCGTCCTCGACACGGGCGTCGATTTTACGCACCCCGATCTTGCCGCGAACGTCTGGAACAACCCCGGTGATTGCAACGGAAACGCGCAGGACGATGACGACGACGGCTACGCGGACGACTGCCACGGCATCGATGTCGTGAACCACGATTCCGATCCGAAGGACGACAACGGCCACGGGACCCACGTGTCAGGGACCATCGCGGCAGTTGGAGACAATGGCATCGGCGTCACGGGAACGGCCTGGCGTGCCTCGTTGGTTGGCTGCAAGTTCCTGGATTCACAGGGTGAAGGCTCCGTCTCCGGCGCGGTGCAGTGCCTCGACTACCTCGCCCGCCTGAAGGATCTTGGCGTCGACATCGTGGCCACGAACAACAGCTGGGGAGGCGCGGGCTACTCCCAGGCGCTCCATGACGCCGTAGCCGCGCACCTTCAGCGCGGAATTCTCTTTGTCGCCTCCGCCGGGAACGATGCGGACGACCTCGACGCCTATGCGACCTACCCAGCGAGTTACTCACTCTCGAACGTCATCGCCGTCGCCGCGACCGATGACAAGAATCAAGTGGCTCCGTTCTCGAACGAAGGACGCTCGTCGGTCCACCTCGGGGCTCCGGGGGTCGACGTCCTGAGCACGTGGCCGGGGGAAACCTACGAGTTGCAGAGCGGCACATCCATGGCGGCGCCGCACGTGACCGGCGTGGCGGCTCTGCTGAAATCGGCCGATCCAACTCGTGACTGGCGGGCCATCCGCAACCTGATCCTGGCTGGCGGCGATGACCGGAGCTCCCTGTCCGGAACGATCACCGGCAAGCGGCTCAGCGCCTTCGGATCTCTCACCTGCTCGAACAAGGTCGTCATCGCGCGTCTCTCGCCCGCAGGTCGGGCGTTGAGAGCATCCGTGGGCGCGCCCGTCCTCCTGTCGGTCCTGCACATCGATTGCTCGGAGCCGGCCGGGGCCGTGGAAGTGTCGGTCGAACCCGGCGGCCCGCAGATTCTCCTCAACGATGACGGGCTCGACGGCGACGCGGTGCCCGGCGACGGCGTGTACTCTGCCACGTGGACGCCGACGACGGTTGGTGACTCGACCTTGGTCTTCCCGGGAGACGATCGGACGTCGATCCGGGTGGACGCAGGAGCCGCCCCGCAGCTCTTCAGTCAGGTCACGTTCCTCCCAGGAGTCTCAGGATCGTCCCTGCAGGCCGTGGCGATCGGGGACATGAACTCGGACGGGCTGAACGACGTCGTCGTGACGACCGACCGGAGCAGCGACCCCGCCCTTTCACACAGCGTTCAGGTATTCCTCCAGAATCACTCTGGTACGCTGGATGCTCCCATCAGGTACGAGGTCGAGGATCCCCTCTCGTTCTATGACGTGGTGTCCGTGGCTCTGGGCGACCTCAACGGAGACGGCCGGACCGATGCGGCGATCGCCTCCTACGGCGCCGCTCAAAGTTTCGCCGGGGTGTTCCTGCAAGATCCCAATGGAGCTCTCCAGCCGCTCGTGAAATGGCCCACACCAGATTGCTGGCGCGTCGCGATTGGAGACCTCAACGGTGACGGCCGGGCCGACCTGATTGCGGGCGCAGTCCACGACGACAACGTGGTCCTCACGCCATTCATCCAGGACAGCTCGGGTGCGCTGCAGCAGGAAGCGCCGATCGAGTTTGCCCTAGCCTACACCCCCATTTTCGTCGACCTGGCCGTCGCCGACGTGACCGGCGACGGTCTCGATGACATCGTCGCCCTGACTACGAACTCGGGGCCGCGTTCCAGCGAGTCCCGCCGTCTCGCGGTCCTGCGGCAGAAGCCCGGCGGTGGATTCGACTCTCCGGAGAAGTTCGGATACGGGCCGAGGACTGCTTTTCTCAGGGCCATGGCCGTGGGAGATCTGAACGGTGACGGCCTGATCGACGTCGCCGTCATCCATGGCGGGAACAGGGGCATCAACAATCCGTATGTTTCAATCTTCTATCAGGACGGCCTTGGCTCGTTCGCGCCGTCCGTGGAATACCCCGCCTACGAGATTCCGGGCTCCTCGGCGATCGCCGACCTCGATGGCGACGGGCGAGCCGACCTCATCACCGCGCATGTCGGCTCGGGTGGCGTGAGCGTCTACTTTGGCGCCGACAACGCGGCCCTCTTTCCGTTCGTGGTGAATCGGGTGTGGGACACCGGCGCGTACAACCCACACGCGCTCGGCGTCGGCGACCTGAATGACGACGGTCAACCGGACATGGTCGTCGCCGGCTCCGGCGGAACGCTGCAGGTGCTCTACACGCAGCCGCCTGCTCCTCAGGACCAGAGCGGCTTGTTCGTCGGAATCGATGGAGCCGGTCATGGTTACGTCGACAGCGAGCCTGCCGGCGTCTCATGTCGCTCGACGTGCTCGGTTTCATTCCCCTACGGCACCCAAATCACGCTGCACGCTCACGCCGACCCCGGCTCACGGTTCAATGGGTGGCAGTTCGACTGCCGCTCGATACTCCCCGACGGGAGCTGCTCGTTCCGTCTGTTTCGGGGTGAATCCGTCTGGGCGAGCTTCGTGCCAGAGACGGCGCATTCCAGCCTCTCGGTGAATCTCTCCGGGCTGGGTCGCGGAAGGGTGTCGAGTGTTCCGACCGGCATCTCCTGCCCGCCGCTCTGTTCGGTGGACTACTTCGGAAGGACCGCCGTTGCTCTCGCCGCTTCGCCCGAGCCGGGATCGTCGTTCGATGGCTGGTCCGGGGCATGCGTAGGTACGGGTCTCTGCGCTCTCAGCGTCGACGCGCCGCAAACGGTGGGAGTACGATTCATCCGGGCGATTGTACCAACCACGCCTCAGAACGGGACTGTATTCTACGCCGACGACGATCCGCCTCAGTTCGAATGGTCGCCCGGTCAATCCGAACGGTTCAAAGTAACTTGGACGAAGCCCGCGGCGTCCGAGAAACCCGGAGGGGCGATCAGGACCACTTGGTTGGCTGGCACGGCCTTCATGCCCGGCCCTCGAACGTGGATGGAGATTCTCGGTCTGGCAAGACATTCGGGCTCTGTCTCGTGGTCGGTCGAGGGGCGGGGCTTGTCAGGCGAGAAACAGATGGCAGCTACTACGATCATTCATCTCGCTCCAGCCAAAACGGCCGCGGTTACAAGCCCGGCCGACGGTCAAGCCCTTTCGCTGCAGGATCCGCCCCCGACTCTTACCTGGGAACCGAATCACAACTCGTCCTACCGGATCGTCTTCTCGTCGCAGCCGGACCTCAAGGGCACGGTGGTGGCATCAGGCGCGGGATTCTCACTCCGCGGAACCACGTGGGCGATGCCGCTCGGACTCTGGAAGAAGATCGCGAAGCAGAACTTTCCGTCGGGAATGGGGACGGTCTACTATTCCCTTTTCGCCCGAGACGCGATCGGACGGACGACCCAAAGCACCGTCCGAAAGCTCTCGCTTCAGTAGGGTTTCGACCCCAAGCGTGTCCGACATCTAATCGACTGAACGAGCCTCTTTCTTGACGCTACAAAGCAGCTCGATCTCTGGCAAGTTCCGATCGCCGTCTTTCCACGTACCGTCTCCAACGTTCGAGCAACCCCTGTTCTCCGACAGGTCGTTCCCCTACCGCGGGCATGTATCTGATCAACTCCTGCATCTCCGCTGGATGACCGAGATCACAGTAGACTCTCTCAACCTCGGCTAGGGGATCTTCCAGCAAGATCTGGCTCTCGAGGAGCCACGCCAACAACAGGTATGTCCACAGGGCTCGAACTGCCTCCTCCGAGACGGCCTGCGCCGCTGCCGCACTTGGCAACAGGTGCTCTGTCTTCCACATCTCGTCGGGAAGCAGACTCGCAATCTCGACCTCTCGATCATCGAGTCGAGAGCCCTTTCCCCACCACCACGCGAGCGCATCGACAACGTCGTGGGCGTTGATCCATCCATGAGAAAGGCCAAACGCCAACTCTGAGGCTCGCATAGGGAATTGATTCTTTAGGAAGAGCAAGGGAATCTGTGTCATCTGACGTTTCTCGATCATGGAACGTTGGGAATCCCGTTTATCGTACCGCCTTCCACGAACACCTGGTGCTCCAACCCATTGGGTCCTACAAGCCATTCTACACGACCTCCAATTCCGTTCACCTCTGCCGGCAATTGTACTAGCGTTCTCGCAACGCCGTCCTCACCGACGATGTCGAACACTGTACCTTGCTCTGCGATCTCATCAACGAGGAACGTTGGGGCTCGATGAAATGCATCGGTCTTCGCGAGCAATTGCTCCGCGACCTCTGCCTCACGAATACGTGCCGCAGTGCCTGCGGCCTCTAGAGCTACCTTGCCCTCCTGGGCTCCCAGCCTTCCCAACAGGTTCAAGCCTTTGGAGCCCCTTCCAAACGTCACGGCGTTTACCCAAAACGAGAGCGTAACGTCTACGATCGCGTCGACGGCCGGCTGGTGGGGGGTCACCTTGTAATAGGTGCATGACGGGGGCTGGCAGTCTGGGTCGCTCAACCCTTCGATTAGGGCGGGATAGACTTGCGGTGAATTCCACCCATACATCAGGGCGTTGCTAATCGCATAACTCATGTATAAACCAGCGGCACGTCTCTGGATGTTGAGCACTTGTCCTACAAATCGCCTAAGTGAAAACAATCCATATGGATCGGTGTGCGACATCGGACTGTTGCTCACGTAGGAATACTCGTTCCACGCTTGCGTATCTGCCGGACGCGTTGCCTTCCATGGATCTGGCGACAGGAACCGTCCAATGTCGGGGCTGTAGTATCTAGCGAGCATGTAGTAGAGCCCCGATTCGGCATCCCTCTCGTGACCCGTAAAGCTCTTCGACAGATCTGTCCCGCTGAGATCTGGCATTTCCTTGCCGAAGGGGAAGTAGTTCTCACGCATAACGAGTTGGCCGTTCAAGTCAGTCATCGCCCTCACAGAGCCCAGGTGGTCAGTGTGGACGTAGTAGATCACCCAATCCTGCGCACCACCGGTCCCGATGTATCGACTCTCCGACGGAACTCCCTCAGGTAGACCATCGATCGAAAGAGCGCCTATTCCAGGCATGCAATGCGGGTCGCAACCTCCGGAGCCTCCACCGCTTCCCGGAGGAGCGTTGGGATCGTGAGTCGTTACCCACACTTCCCCTGAGTAGCTCGATGGATTCCCCGCCGTGTCCATTGCCTTGAGCTTGAAGTAGTAGGTTCCTCCAGGAGCCAGTCCGGTCTTCTCGTAGGAGAGCGCGCTGATGGGGATCGAATTGATCTTCTGGAATGCGCCTCCAGAATCCGTCGATGTCGCACTGATGTAAAGGTCGTACCCGGCGATATCCTGCTCGGAGTTTGCGCTCCAACTCAGATTCGCCCCACCATCTTCTGGCTGTCCGGTGAGGCCTGTCGGAGCCGAAGGCTGTGTCATGTCACCAGCGGTGATCAGTCGCGGCGTAGAGTACCGGCTCTCGGCCCCTGCGGTATCAATTGCGGTTATCACGTAGTAGGCGGGGAGACCCACACCGGAAGAGACAAGGGGTTGGTTGTCATCGAACGATGTCGCGTGAATGGTCCCGGACGTATCGTTGAGCCTCTGGTAGCCTGAGCCAGATGCGGTCGAACGATACACGTTGTAACCAAACAGGTCCGGCTCGGTGTTGCTGGTCCACGCAAGATGAACCGTCGAAGCCGTTGCGGTTGAGGTGATCCCGGCGGGCTCCAGCGGTTGCACATTCTGAACGACGGCCACGAGGTCCGCGCCAGCGTACAGATAGTCCTTGCTCCACTGGGGTGGCAGGGTGGAGTCAGAAGGCCTGGCGTATTCAGTGAGAAGCCGCCCGCCGTGGTCACGAAGGTAGTAGGTCTTCCGGTGAGCGAGCTGATCCTCTTTTTGGATCCGCAGACCGTGGGCATCGTACACGTACGTTCCCGTCATCTGCGCGCCTCGCATGGCGCTCGCGAGACGTCCGCGGCGGTCCCAACCGTACGTCATGTCCTCTTCATTCGTGAGGTTGCCGGTCAGGTAGGTGACCTCAGGATCCGTGCTCATCGAGTTGATGTGATTTGTGGCGGGATCGACAGTGAAGGTCTTGTAGCTCGGCGTCAGCTCAGGCTGATCGACTCGCGTCATGTTGCCCAGCGGGTCATATCCATAGTGCCTGGAGAACACCGTTGCGCCATACCCATTTCCAGTCAGCGCTGCATCCACAAGTCTGCCGGCGAGATCGTGTGTATAGGTATCCGTCGCGACCCCATTCTTCAATGTCTGGTGCAGGTTGCCGACGCCATCGTACAAGTACTGCCCTGTGTCAAAGTATGAGGCGCCGCCGGCTTGGACCTTGATTCGTCCCGGTCTCCCCATGCTATCTGGCTCGAACGTTGTCGCGACCCAGTTCCCGGCTGTCATGGACACCAAGGCTCCGGAAGGTGACCAGAACAGATTGTTCAACACGGGCGCCCGGGTGGGGGAGTCGACCGACTTCAGTCTTCCGTGTGTAAACGTGTTCTTAGTCCTTGTAACGACCCGCGTGGCCCCAGTCTCCGCAGGATAAGTCACGTTCTGGACCCGCCCGAGAGCATCCCAGTCGTACGTCGTCGAAATCTTCGTGTTGGGATCCCACTCGGCCAAGTACAGATTCTCCATCTTCAGGCGTCCGTTGAGCCCTGAGTAGTTATAGGTTCGCTTGAGGATCGCCGGCGAGGACTCGTTCTTACCGGTACACGACTCGGGATAGGAGTACTCCGTCGTCAAGTGGCCGTACGACTTGCCAAACAGGACGGGGCCATACTGGTCGTACACCCGCTGGTTCAGCAACCCAGAGTTAGGATCGGCGCAAACGAGCCGCGTTTGAAGTAGTCTACCTGCTGAGTCGTAAGTGTGTGACACTTGAGTGCTGTCGCTCTGTCGAAGCTCCATTAGCACGTGACCCAGCACATCGTACTTGAGGTACTGATGTTCCCCGGTCTCCGGTTCAACAACGTCTATGAGACGCCCCAGCGCATCGTAGGTGCGCCTCCTCGACTGGTATGCCACCCCGTTCGGATCCATCATGGCCACACGCGTCAGCCGATCGCTTTCGTCATAGGAATAGACGGTCGACGCCGCTGGAGGGGGCGGAGTGACCCGAGCCAATCTCCCCAATGCGTCATCCTCATAGAGAGTCTCGGCGACTTGATTCGGATCTCCGTTCACCCCAGCGGTTGACACTCTCTCTGTCAGCCCAGTGTGGCTGTAATTCGTCACTGCCCCGTCGGCTTGGACCACGCGAACAGCCCTTCCGAATGGATCTGGGGGAGCGGTGGAGCCAGGTATCGAATAGAAGACGCTTGTTACCGGAGCGGCGTTCGCGTCTCCGACTGAGAACCATTTGGAACTGACTGAGACTCGTTCTTCTGGGCCCAGGTATGCAACTGTTCTCCTCAGCGTCGCGCCGTCTTGATCCGGCCGTTCCTCCGCTACGAATCGACCCAGTGAGTCGAAGACTGCGCTGTTGTAGATGTAGTCCACGCCGCCTGGATCGCCGCGACTCGTAAACGTCTGCAGTCCGGATGCATACGACAAGGACGTCGCGAGTTCCGGGCCAGGTGGGGCAACTCTGGTCACTCGGCCCATTTTGTCGTAACTAACCACCGTCGCTGCTCCATTTAGGTCCCTCGACACGGCTACGAGTCCCGTATTGACATCTCTGTCGACGTCGAGACTCTTCCACGGCATCCCCACGGACTGCGCGCTGACGACGTGGCCCTGGCTGTACGCGTACACTTGCGTCCGAACGGAAGCGGGGTCGCCAGGATCTTCCACCGTTACGGAGTTTGGGTCACCGGTGCCCGAGTTGTAGGTGATGCTTGTCTTGACGTCTCCGGTAGCCGAGTCGAGACCTGGAGCAATTTGATCTCGTTTCCACTGCAGCCGCCCGTCGTCGGAGAAGCTGAGCTCCGTTTCATTCGTCAACATCCAAGTCGGGTCGGCCAGGTCGCCCGCTCCTGGAGGAAGGGGCGTTACCAGCGCGGTTGAGCTCCACACGTACGTCTTTTTCGTCGTGAACGTGTTCCACACCCAGTTCGCCCGCCTCACAGTCCCTGCGGAGGGAACAGAGTAGTCTGACGTGTACCCCCTGACCGGACCGGCATTGGACTCGGTAAGGGAATTGCAATACGGTCCCACCCACTCGCTACACCAAATTCCCACCGTAGTGTTGGCATCGTCTACATAGGTAATCGTCTGGGAGGACAACGTGACAAGGTCTCCGAACAACGGATCGTTCGGAGGCCCAAAGATGCCGTTAGCGAAGGTTCTCGTCGGAACGCGTTGCAGATGCCTTACGATCTCTCCATCTGCCACCGAGCCGTGGTAGAAGTCTACGCTGTAGAGCCAACCAGGCGGGTAACCCCAGTGCGGATCGAAGAGATTGCCACCCAATCCGTAGAAGTCATACCGCGTCGCATTTCCATAGGGGTCCATAACGTCCGTTCGAACCGGATGGTTGAAGTCTGTGTTGCCCACGTGAGCCGTCCGGGAATACGTCCAGGTGTACGAGGGACCCTCGGTGGATTGAACAGTCTTGATCGAGAGCTGTTGGTGGGCTCTTGAATTCCCGGTGAAGACATCGTAGTCATAATAGATCGCCGGCGTTGTCGTGGAAGTGCCGCTACCCAGTTTCAGCACGACCTTTCTGACAGGACCGTCCGGTGAGGGGATTCCGAAGAAGAAGTTTGGATCTTCATACGCGAAGGAGAGTGCGTAGTTCGGATCAGGCATAGACAGACTCGTGAGCATCAGTTCGTTGGCCTCGATTGGAACTGCTGAGGCCGGGAATCGAATGTGGTCGGCAACTTGGTAGCCGAATGAGAACGCCGCTTGCTGTCCTGCTCCAAACGCAGGGACGGTCACCGACTGAGTGTACCCGCCGGGAATCGAGAACTGCCCCACACTACCAGAGTTGGAGAAATTGATGACGCGGTGTTCGCTATCCTCGATCTTGAGGATACAGGCTTCGAAGCTTGGATCGTAGGTGACTGTGACCGTATTGACGCTTGGATTCACTGGCGAGTGGATCGTGGTGGTATACCAGCCGTGCCAGTTTGGTAGGTATGAGCTGCCCACGGTCACTTCATGAGCAAGTTCATACCGTGTTCCATCTGGCGTCCACAGTGTCCAGCCGTCCGCCGGGTTAAGCGCCGGCTGGGCACGAATAAACGTCGAATCCTGCGAGTAGTAGTACACCAGGTCAATCCCGCTTCCCCGCTTTAGCTCATGAGGCGTCCCTGCAGGGTCTTCATAGAACCAAGTCTTGTGACCGCCGGTATCAAGAATGTCGTAGATGCGTCCCATGTGAAGTCGAAACCCTACACCGACCGAGGACTTGCTCCCGACACGCATGTCGGCATCGGGCGCATACCAATTCCAGACCGAGCTGTTGTAGGCGAGCTTGAGTTCGTACTGAAATCCGGAGCCGATGCGAGCGGAGAAGAGGACTTGTTCAAAATGGAGATTACCGTTCAACAGATCGACGGTGTCGAACCCCTGGACGCTGAATTCGTGATTGGCGGGTAAGCCAGTATCGTCGTACATCTCCTGGGCACCCTGCGCCGGGCCACCGCCTATGGTGAGGAAAAGCGCGAGAGCTAGCCCAACTGGAAGACTTGCGGTTGTCTGCCTGGAACCGGTTCGATCGTGAATGCGGGGCAGGGAGAGCATCGTGAAGTCCTCCGTCTGAAGCACTTCTCCGGCTGCTATTCTGATTTTCCGAGGCGTGGCGTGGGCGTCGGCGCCCCGTGGCAGGATGTCGCGCCCTTTATACGCCTACTGCGTCGCGCCTGTCAACAAATATTCGATCTGCAGGGAGCACCGGACTCCATGAAGAGAGAAATTGTCCGGAACCGGACATTCTACTTGCTCTGGACGGTTATCCTGGCCGGCGCGATCGGCTCGTTCGTCCCAGCCGCCGCGACTCCCCGAGGCCCTTTACCACGATCCACGGTCTCCTGGGTGGAGCGCCGGGGCGAATCCTCCGACCTCGCCGAGGCGGCCCTCCGCCTCGCACCCGACGCACCCAACCGACGAGACCGACGAGAAACTCTACGCCGAATCGACGAGCTTGCGGGACGAGTGACAGTCGCGCTCCCGCGCGACGCGACGCCGCGCCAGATGATCGACGCCATCAATGAAGAGCTCTTCGCGAAGGCAGCCTTCCACGGCACGATGTCCCTCGCGGACCCCAACAGCCTCTCCATCCCCCAGCTTCTCAAGGACAAACGAGGCACCTGCGTCACCCTCGTCATCCTCTACCTGGCCATCGCAGAACGCCTCGGCCTCGAGGTCCACGCCGCCGCGACGCCGGTCCACCTCTTCGTCAGGTACGAGGGGCCCGAGGGGATCATCAACATCGAGACGCTGGAGCAAGGACGAACCGTCGAGGACGCCGAGTACCGCCGGCGCCACAAGATCGCGGACTCCTCGATCGACCGCGGCCTCTTCATGCGCCCGCTCCCGAGGCGCGCCGTCATCGCCCACTTCCTCAGCAACCGAGGCGCCATCGCCTCACGCGAGGGACGCAGAGAGGACGCCCTCGAGGATTTCGACGCCGCGCTGGAACTCTACCCCGATCTCGAGGCCGCCTACTACAACCGAGGCCTCGAGCACCTGAAAGCCGGCGACCTCGAGGAGGCGAAGGCCGACCTCACCAAGGCCATCGAGCTCCACCCCCTCGACGCCCAGGCGTTCAACAACCGGGGACTCTCGAACCTCAAGCTCGGAAATCCGGAGGCCGCGCGCAGGGACTTCGAGGAGGCCATGCGCATCGATCCGGGCCAGAAAGAGGCGCGGGAAAACTTGAAGTTGCTCGGCGCCGGCCATTGATCTGGGCGCCGTGTCAGCCGAACTTCCTTCGCCCGCAAGCACGAGGCGGTCAGGCCGTGGCCAGGTCGCGTCCCCAGCCGATGTACTTGCGAGCCGCGCGGACAGCCGTCGCTCGCGTCGAGTGACCGGCAAGCGCTTCGGCAATTCTGTCGGAGACTCTGACGCGCGAAGCCACGACCAGCCTGACAACCGGGTCATGGGTGATGAGCAGCCGACCGAACGACGTGAAGCACTCACCCGTGAGCCGGCGGACTTTCTCGTCGTGGCGTCTGATGTCGTCGAAGAGCGTGACCTTCTGCTCCACGGTCTTTCCCAGCTCGGCCGCGGTCGTCACGAGCGCACTGAACTTCATGCTGCCGGCGTTCCTGATGGAGAGGTTGGCGAGGCCCATGACGAAGCCGTAGGTATCGGACGCCTGGTCGATCAGGCCCTCCACGGCGTACAGCTGCAGAGTGTCCCTGATCGCGTGAAACCGGTACGCCTGCATCTTGAGTCGAGCACTCTTCCACTGCCCTCGCAGCATCATTCTCTGAATCGTGAGCAACCCGGCCACGAGCACCAGACTAAGACTCAGAGCCTGCATGTCAGTGCCTCCCGTTTGCCCCCTCGATCGGACTCCGAAATATACCCGACACGAGCGTGCCCCATCCACGGAGCGTTGATCTGCACCGCCCACGGCGGTAGTGACGCGCCCGGATCTGGGCCGCCCTCGCCGCGGCCGCCACCGCCGCGTGCGGCGCCCAGGCCCCTCGACCCGCCGCCCCCGCCGCGACCACCCCGAGCGTGATCTTCATCACCGTGGACACACTGCGCGCCGACAGACTCGGCTCCTACGGCTCGACGGCGACGAAGACCCCGCGACTCGACGCCCTCGGCCGAGAGAGCGTCGTCTTCCGTCGCGCCTACGCGACGCTGCCGCGCACGGCCCCCGCCCTCTCGTCGCTCATGACCGGGCACTACCCCTCCACCCACGGCGTGCGGCGCAACGGAGCCGTCCTCGTCGACTCCGAGGTGACGCTCGCCGAAAGGCTCCGGGGCGCCGGCTACACGACGGCGGCGTTCGTCAGCAACAAGGTGATGAACTCGAAGCACGGCCTCGAGCAGGGGTTCTCCCTCTTCGACGAGAACCTCCCCGACCCGGTGATCACGCGCCACGAGTCGGAACGGGTCGCGACGAAGCTCGTCGACGCGGCGCTCGCCTGGGCCGATCGGCCGCACGCGAAGCCCATCTTCCTCTGGGTGCACTTCATCGATCCCCACGGCCCGTACACCCCCCCCGGCTTCGAGTCGAAGAATCCTCCCGCCGCGCGCACGCTCCGGGTCTCGGAGTCGAACTTCGACGTTGACGCCATCCCCGCCTACCAGGCGCTGCCCGGAAGGATCGACCCCGACGAGTACGTCGGGCGCTACAACGGCGAGGTGGACTACACCGACGCGCAGGTGGGGCGCCTCCTCGACGGGTTGCGCGCACGAGGGCTAACCGACGGCGCGTACGTCCTTTTTTCGGCCGACCACGGCGAGTCGCTCGGGGATCACCATCGCTGGTTCCAGCACGGGAGCAGCCTCTTCGAGCCGCAGATGCAGATCCCCCTGATGATCCGCGGACCGAACGTGGCGCCTCACGAGGAGAGCGTGGCGGTCAGCTCGGTGGACGTCGTCCCGACCTTTCTCGAGCTGCTCTCTCTCCCGATGCCGGCGGACCTCCAGGGGATGAGCCTGAGGGCCCTTCTCGCCGGGGGCGAGGGGGGCGCCGCGGCGGCCGCGTCCATCCGGGAGAGGCTCCTCTTCACCGAGCTGTGGGACAAGCGCGGGGTCATCTCGGGGAACTGGAAGCTGATCTGGAAGATCGGGGAGAGCGCCGCGGAGCTCTACGACGTCGCGGCGGATCCCGAGGAGATGAACGACGTGTCTCTCGCGCACGCCGACGTCGTGAAGCCGATGCTCGCCGCGATCACCCGCTTCTCCCGCGAGAACACGAAGGACGAGTCCCCTCTCGACGACGAGGAGACCCGGAAGACCCTGAAGGCGCTCGGTTACGTCAACTAGCGCGGGCGCGCCGTCCCGTCACCAGGCCGCGGTCGCCCCCCGCCCCGACGCCTCGTCGGCGAAGGCGCGGAACGGCTCATCGGGCGTCTTGAAGTAGCCGAGGAAGATCCCGAACCGCTTCCGCGAGCTCTCGACGTCGTCGAGCCAGACGCCCACCTCGCCGCCGAGCGAGTAGATGAAGGGGACGAGGAGAGCCGTTCGCGTGTTCCACAGGAGCGCGTCGGGCCGCCTCGCCTCGCTCCACGTCTCGATGCGTCCCTCGATCTTCGTGACGATCTCCCGGGTCTTCTTCCACTGCGACGTCACGCCGTAGGCCTGCCCGAGGGCGTACAGGTCGGCGACGCTCCCGCGCGACTCCACCGCCCGGTTCAGGACCTCGAAGACCTTGTCGGTGTCGGCGTCCTTGAGCGCGATGGCCGCGTCGACGTCGTCGAGAGCCGCCGCGTCGTATCCGGGCATGGCCGACGCCGCGGCGATCTTCTCGCGCAGCGCCCGCGCCTCAGGGAAGCGCCCCTCGCGGACGCGCAGCAGCGCCTCCATTCGGAAAAGAATCCACGGCCGCGCCTTCCGATCCCCGGCGGGCATCACGTCCCGCAGTTTGTTGAACGATTCGCGCGCGGCGTCGAGCCACTTCTGCTTCTGGAGCTCGCCGCCGAAGGCGAGCTCGGACTGCAGATCGTACAGCGTCTGGAGCACGATGACCCGGACCGGCGCCGGCGCCGAGGCCGCGTCGTACAGCGACTCCTTCTTGTCGAGGGACTCGATGGCCTTCGAGACGGCCCCCTTGAGGAGGGAGACGACCTGCGACCTCACGATGGGCGGGGGATCGTCGAAGGTGTAGGCGCCTCCCCACACGGGGGCGTCGCCCGGGTGGTATCCCTGCGCCCACGCCTCCAGGGACTTCGCCGCGCCGTCGAGATCTCGGGCGCGCACGAAGGCCTCGGCGAGATCCATCTGGGCGCGATCGTGCGCGGGCCACGCGGCGACCACCCTCCTCAGGAGTTCCTGCGCCTCGGCGGCGTCGCCGAGACCGAGGGCCGCCATCCCCGCCTCGTGGAGAATCGCGGGGTCGTTCGGCCGATGGATCCGCACGATGTCGAGCGGCGCGACCGCGCGGTAGTGCTCCCCCTGGAGGTTCAGGGACAGCGCCGTGGCCAGGCTCTCCCACGGAGCTCCCGGCAGATCCCGTTTCAGCCGGGGGGCGAGGGCGTCGAGCTCCGCGGGCTGCCCCGCGGCCGCCGCGGCGATGATCTCGGCGCGCGCGCGCGCCGTGAGCGTGAGCCTCCTCCCCCTGGCCGCCGTCGATGCGAGCGCCGCCGCCTCGGTCGCGCGCCCCTGCGCGAAGCGGATCCACGCGAGGTCGACCCGCGCCAGGTCGAACGCCGAATCCGAGGCGAGCGCCGCGGTGAGCGCCGACTCGGCCGCCGGGACGTCGCCGTGGTTCCACGCGGTCTCCGCGCGCGCCCAGGCGGCGTTCGCCTCGGGGAGCTTCGACGCGCACGCGCCGAGCGGTGCCGAGGCGATCCTGTCCGCCTTCGCCGCGGCGCCGGCCGCCGGGAGCGCGAAGGCCCGGCGCCACCCGTCGCGCGCCGACGAGACCGCCTTCACGACGGCGTCGACGAGGCCCGCCGCGTTCGCCGCGGTGGCCGACACCGTCCCATCCTTTCCCGCGACGAGATCGATCCACCTGAGGGAGAGCGTCGTCTTCCCGGCCGACGACGCGACCGACGGGAAAACGAGAATCCGGACCGAGCCGTCCCCGATGAGCGCCTTCGCGTCATCCGCGCCGGCGAGCTTCGCGGCGGCGGCCAGAGGGGGGATCGGTCCGCCCCCGAGCCCCAGCGATTCGGTCGTGTCGGGGGAGAGATCGTGGGCGAGCGAGGCGGTCTCGCGCCCCTCGGCGGAGATCGCCTCGGCGATCCACGTCGGGAGCGACGAGACCATCAGCCCGACCGCGTCGGCCCCCGCCGGAGAGCCTTCGGGCAGGGGGGCGACGAGGATGCGCGAGGGGGCGTCCGCCGCCGCCGCGGCCAGAGACGCCGTGAAGACCGCCGCGAAGAGCGCGATCGCGACACTGCCGGATCCGGAATTTCCGACCGATTGGTGAGCCCGCCGCGCCATCCGCACCCCCTGGAAACGCCGTAGCCTTGGAGAAAGAGCATCATAGGTACTACACGGGACGACCCCCCGCAAACGCGCGTCGAGGCGCGTCACCCCCGCGACGGGGCGGTGAGCCAGAGCTGCGCGGCGACCGCCACGAGGAGCAGGGCGAACCCCCGGCGCAGGAAGATCTCGGGGACGTTCTGCGCGAGATCGGCGGTGACGTAGGCGAGCGGGATCGCGCCGATGGCGAGGGCGATCGCGACCACGGGGTCGGCGTTCCCCCCGCGAAAGTACCGGAAGCCCACCGCCATTACCGTGGGGAGGATCATGAAGGCCGATGTCCCCTGCGCGAGCTTCTGCGGAAAGGCGCAGGTCATCACGAGGAGCGGGATCGCGACGATGCCCCCTCCGATTCCGAAGAATCCGCTGAACGTCCCCGCGAGCGCCCCGATCACCACGTATCCCAGGAATCTCAGCATCCCGCTCCCAGCCTCCCCTCCTTGAATCTGCGCGGCGGCGCGGATAGTGTCACGCCGGTCCGCGGGAGGATATCGCATTCTCACAACGCTCCTCTTCGTCCTGGCCGCCGGGGCACCCTCGTCGGGGTCGGCCGCGCCGATCGCCTTCGTCTACCGCTACGCCCCGGGCGACTCGGTCGTGCAGACCACGCGGCAGTCGCAGAGCTTCGTGAGCGAGGCGCGCCCCGATCTGTCGGGAGGGGCGACGACCCAGGCGCGCAGCGAGGCGAAGGTCGTCGACGTCGACGCCGCGGGGAGCGCGATCCTCGACGAGGTGGCGATCGGCGAGGGCGATGCCGCGGATCCCGACGCCGAGCCCAGGCGCGACCACCGCCGGTTCCGCACGACGCGGCTGGGAGAGATCGTCTGGGTCGACATCGTCTCCGGCGAGCCGTCGGCGCTCCGCGGAGGGGCGCTCTTCGTCAATCGTCCCGTCCGCCCCGGCGACACGTGGCGCACGCGGATGAAGGGCTCGGGGGGAGGGCCGGCGTACGCCATCGACCTCGACGTCCGGTTCGACTCGACGTCGGGAGAGGGCTGGGAGCGCACCGCACTCTTCAAGCTGTCGGGTGCGATGGACGCGAAGGCCGTGACGTCGATGCTGGGTGAAGCGGGGGTGGCCCAGGGGCTCCGGGGGAAGGCGTGCCAGGTCAGCGGCGCGATCGTCTTCCGGATTCTCGCGGGCCTGGAGGCGACGTCGCGCCTCGATCTCGAGTGCGACCTCGAGCTTCTCGGCGACGCGGGGCCGCCCACCCCGGCGTCGCTGCACATCTCGTACGAGACGACGAACGAGGGGCCTATCCGAACGAAGTTCGAGGCGCCGTGAGATACGAGGGAAAGGGGAAGGTCACGCCTCCTTCGACACGTACATCCCGCTCTGGCCATTCGTCTCCGTACCGTGCTCGAAATGATCGAGAATGAACCCGAACTGTCTCAGCAACGCCTCGAAGAAGCCTCGCTCGTACCGGACGCAGTGAAGCGGCCCTTTCCACTGCTGTCTGTAGTTGTCCGGGTTGACGACGACCTGCGGGACTCCCTCTTCGACGAAGCCGGTCAGGAATATCCTGCCCGTCGGGGTGAGCAGCCGGCGCATCTCCCCCAGGTAGATGCGAACCTCGGGTTCCGTCATGTGCGAAAAAACGGAGTAGAGGTAGATGATGTCGAACTCGCCGTCGGGAAACGGGAGGGAGATTCCGGAGTCGAGGGCCCGACCGTTCGGATTGTACCTGCTGTTCAGCACGTCGACCTTGACGAAGCGGAACTCGGGGCGGACTCTGGTGATGTAGCGTTGGCACCATCGGATCGACCTGAGATTGACGTCGAGTCCGCGGTAGGCTTTCAGTTCCAGTCCTCGCCTCATGAGTCCGATGGCGAGCCGGCCGGGACCGCACCCGATGTCGAGCACTCGACTCGATGACGTCAGTCCGCAGCGACTCTCGAGACGATCGGCTTCGCCCTCAGCCGAGTCGAGCCACTTCCGATCGCCCTTGAACTGATTCCCGCACGGTCGGATTTCCTTCGGCGGGAGCGAGACTCCGTCGTAACGGACATGGTCCCTCCCGAAAAGAGAGGCCAACCCGTTCATGATGTCGCCCGCCAGGCCCTTCTTCAAACGCACCCCCCGGTCCAGCCACCATGCGACGGAATGCCCCGCGTCAAGGTTGAGCGAAGCCTGGCGGCGGCGTCACGCCGTGGGGCGGGCCGCCTCCTCGCGCGGGATCTCGATCGTCACGCGGTCGCCCGTGATGCTGTACTCGTAGACGAAGCCGAAGGCGAACCCCAGCCGCACGGCGAGCCGCTCCGTCACGAGCGCGTACTCGGACGGGACCATGAGGATGAAAGGATGCCGCGTCTCCGCGGCGCGCCGCAGGCGCAGCCACGCGGCGTCCGAGGCGAGCGTGGTCGGCGTCTCGACCTCGAGGATCCACGCCACGCCCGTGTCGGTGCCGTCGAGCGCCACCAGATCGGTGTAGAGCCCCTCGGCGATGCCGTAGATCTTCCGGTCGCGGGTGTTCGCGACGAGCCTCCACGCCCCCGCCTGGAACTGCCGCGCCGCCTCACGGAGGACGGCGTCGTGCAGGTGGCGCTCGTCGGTGGGGATCTCGGGCTCCCGGCCCGCGGCCGTTCTGGCGATCATCGGATCCATGGCGTTGTCCTCCCCCTCCCCACCCGTCAGGAGCAGCCGCTGGTCGCGCCGCAGGAGATGCACTTCAGGCACGTGCCGTTCCGCACCATCGTGAACTGCCCGCACTCCGTGCACGCGTCCCCCTCGTATCCCTTGAGCCTCGCCTGCCGCCGCATCTGGTCCGACTCCTCGGCCGGCTTGTAGGCGCGCGCCGGCGAGAGGGTCGACTCGGGGTGGACCTCGCGCATGTTGCCGTTCGTGTGGATGACGGGCGGACGGGGCTTCGGCTTCTCAAACCCGGACGAGATCGCCGCGCCGATGATCGGGGCCGGAGTCTCCGGGACCGAGCCCGTTCCCGTCTCCTGCATCGAGCCCGCGGCGAGGGCCGGGGTCGCGACGGCATGCGGCGCCGGGCCGATCGGCTCGGGGGCGTCGGGGTCGAGCCGCTCGGGGCTCGCCCCCTGGGAGCCCATCGCCTTGATGGACGGCATCGGCAGGACGACCTCGACGGGGACGTCCGCGGAGCGCGGCGGAGGCGGCGCGGCGAAGACCACGGGGCCCGGATCGCCGTGGACGCTCGTGAGGGCGGGCGGCCTGTAGTTCGGGGTCAGGTGGCGCGAGCGCGGCGTCTCGTGATGAGGTTTCTGCTCGGCGTCGAGATCCCGCTCGATGACCTCCTCCTCGGTGTAGTCGGGGACTTCGTGCGCCGAGCCCATCGCATCGCCGCGGAGATCGTCGTTCGTCACCTGCGCCAGGTCGTTGCGATCGAGGTAGGCGACCGCCAGCTCGCGGAAGACGTAGTCGATGACCGACGTGGCCATCCGGATGTGCGGGTTGCCGGTGACCATGCCGTTCGGCTCGAAGCGCGTGAAGACGAAGGCGTCGACGAACTCCTCGAGCGGCACCCCGTGCTGCATCCCCAGGGAGACGGCGATCGCGAAGCAGTTCATCAGCGACCGGAAGGCCGCACCCTCCTTGTGCATGTCCAGGAAGATCTCGCCGAGCGTCCCGTCCTCGTACTCGCCCGTGCGGAGGTACACCTTGTGGCCGCCGATGATCGCCTTCTGCGTGTACCCGCTGCGGCGATACGGGAGCTTCCGGCGCTTCGCGATGTAGCGGGTGATGATGCGCTCGGCGATGCGGACCGCTTCGTGCTGGCCGTGCGGCTCCGCGTGGCTCCCGTTCGTGCCCGGGCCGGCGGCCGCGATCGGCTCGATGGCCGGCGCGCTCGGGGCGGCGTACGCGGGGTCGGCCTGGGCCGGCTCCGCGCCCGCGACGTCGGCGGCGCGGCTTCGCAACGTGCCGTCGGGATCCGCCGGTTCCGCGTTCCGCCCGGACGCCGCGGCGGCGACCTCCTCGATCCCCGGAGCGTGATGCTTCGAGTGCCCGTTGCCGGCCGCCTTGAACGCGGCCTCGAGCGACACCTCGCTCTCGATCTGCGGCGGCACGTTGAGGACGTCCGCGGCGATCGCCGCGGAGGCGGCGATCGGCTCCTCGAGCGGCTCGGACTCGGGAGCGTCGAGGCCGGAGAGGAGGTCGGCGGCCGACGTGCTGAGAGGCTGGCTGAGCTTGCTCCCGTCGCGGTAGAGGGCCGTGGCCTTGACCATGAAGCGCCACGACGTCAGGTACGCGTCGCGGATCTCCTCGACCGTGGCGTTGTTCGGCATGTTGATCGTCTTGCTGATGGCGCCCGAGATGAACGGCTGGGCGACGCCCATCATCCGGAGGTGCGCGCTGTAAGGGATGAACCGGCGGCCATAGCGGCCGCAGCGGTTCGCGCAGTCGAAGACGCTCAGATGCGCGTCGGTGAGGTGCGGCGCCCCCTCGAGCGTCATGCGGCCGCAGATCCAGTCGTTCGCCTCGTCGATCTGGCTCTTCGTGAAACCGATCGCCTCGAGGATGCTGAAGGAGTAGGAGGAGAGATCGTCGTCGCTGAAACCGAGGACGTCGCGGCAGAACTCCTCGCCCAGCGTGAACCTGTTGAAGACGAAGCCGATCTCGAAGGCCGAGCCGAGCGCCTCGTCCACGCGGTCGAGCGCCTCGGGGGTGAAGCCCTTCCCGGCCAGCGACGTCCGGTTCACGTGCGGCGCCCCCTCGAGCTTCCCGGTGCCGGCGCCGTACTCGACGATCTCCTGGCGCTGGCGCTCGTTGTAGCCGAGGCGCTTGAGGGCGGCCGGAACCGACGAGTTGATGATCTTGAAGTAGCCGCCGCCCGCCAGCTTCTTGAACTTCACGAGCGCGAAATCGGGCTCGATGCCCGTGGTGTCGCAGTCCATCAGGAGCCCGATCGTGCCGGTCGGCGCGATGACCGTCGCCTGCGCGTTGCGGAACCCGTAGCGTTCGCCGAGGAGGAGCGCGCGATCCCAGTCCTCCCGCGCCGCGCGCAGGAGGTAGTCGGGGCAGTGCTGCGGGTTGATCCCCATGGGCGCGATCGTGAGACCTTCGTAATCGGTCGGGGCGGCGTTGTACGCGGCGCGCCGGTGGTTCCGGATGACCTTCAGCATGTGGGACTTGTTCCGCTGGTAGCCGGGGAACGGGCCCAGCTCCGCCGCCATCTCGGCCGACGTGGCGTACGAGTGGCCCGTGAGGACCGCCGTGAGGGCGCCGCAGATGCCGCGGGCCTTGTCCGAGTCGTAGGCGATCCCCGAGAGCATCAACAGCGTGCCGAGGTTCGCGTAGCCGAGGCCGAGCGTGCGGAACTTCCACGAGAGGTCGGCGATGCGGCGCGACGGGAACTGCGCCATGAGGACGGAGATCTCGAGGACGACCGTCCAGAGGCGGATGGCGTGCCGGTAACCCTCGACGTCGAAGCGCCCCGTCTTCGGGTCGTGAAAGCGCACGAGGTTCAGCGACGCGAGGTTGCACGCGGTGTCGTCGAGGAACATGTACTCGCTGCACGGGTTGCTCGCGTTGATGCGCCCGTCCTCGGGGCAGGTGTGCCACTCGTTGATCGTGGTGTCGAACTGGATTCCGGGATCGGCGCAGGCCCACGCGGCGTAGCAGATCTGATCCCAGAGATCGCGCGCGCGGACGGTGCGGTGGAGCTTTCCGTCGGTGCGCCGCGTGAGGTTCCAGGGGGAGTCCTTCTCGACCGCGTCCATGAACGCGTTGGGAAGCCGGATGGAGTTGTTCGAGTTCTGTCCCGAGACGGTCATGTAGGCGTGCGAGTCCCAGTTCGTGTCGTACTCGTCGAACCGGAGCGACGTGTATCCCTGCTTCGCGAGCTGGACGACCCTGAGGACGTAGTTGTCTGAGATGCCGAGGGCGCGCGCCTGGCGGATGGCGCGACGGAGCGCGGCGTTGTGCTGAGGCTCGAAGCGCTGCCCGTTCAGCCCCGCCTCGACCCCCTCGTGGCAGGCCCTGAGAATGGCGTTGAGGTGCTTGTTGCAAAGGCGCGATCCGGCGACGAGGGAGGCGACCTTCTGCTCCTCGATCACTTTCCAGTTGATGTACTCCTCGATGTCCGGGTGATCGACGTTCAGCACGACCATCTTGGCCGCGCGGCGCGTCGTGCCCCCCGACTTGATCGACCCGGCCGCGCGATCGCCAATCTTGAGGAACGACATCAACCCCGACGATCGCCCGCCGCCCGAGAGCGACTCCCCCTCGCCGCGGAGCGCCGAGAAATTCGTGCCGGTCCCCGAGCCGTACTTGAAGAGTCGGGCCTCGCGGGTCCACAGGTCCATGATCCCGCCCTCGTTGACGAGATCGTCGCCGACCGACTGGATGAAGCACGCGTGGGGCTGCGGCCGCTCGTAGGCGCTGTCGGACTGGCGGACGTCGCCCATGATCGGATCGACGTAGAAATGACCCTGAGGCGGCCCCTCGATCCCGTACGCCCAGTTGAGGCCCGTGTTGAACCACTGCGGCGAGT
>JACPZX010000032.1 GCA_016195325.1 Acidobacteriota bacterium | reverse complement strand
GTTCAACGGTGGTCTCCCTTCGATCGGACAGTTCTTACGCCAACCGAGAGGATGGCAGGTCACCGTTGAGCCGTCTACTGAGAATTGCTCCATTGCGAGTAAGTGATCTGGAATCAATGACTTACTAAGATCCTACCTATGAGTCAGTGGTAGCATCCTCCCTGCCGCTCGTAGCTCCCCTGTCACACGGGATTCACATCAGTGGAGGACACGCCATGCCGAGTCCTTATCCGTTCCCATCGCTCGTCCGCGCTTGGTATTCTGGGGCGTTGCTGCTTCTGGCCGGCTCAGCGTTCCTGTGCCAGGCCGCTGAGCACGATCCGTTGACGGGGACTCCAGCGCCGTCCGAAAACGCTCGAAGCTTCGTCGCCAGCCTCTCAGCGCACCCAACCGCTGCTCTCCTGGCACCAACCGATGAGGAAGTCTTCGGAACGTACGAAGGGTACAATCTCGACCAGTATCTCACGCGGGACCAGGGACCCATAGTGTTTCCAATCTACGTCACGCGCGTCTACAGCAAGAATCGCCAAGAGTACGGCGACATCTTCGCTCCTTGGCCTCAGCTCGTCATATGGGCGTTCGATGTTGATACCTTTTGCGGAAACGAGTGTGACGGACTCTGCGAAATCGACAACGTCTACCTCAATGGATACTACCTCGGCCGGCTGACCGGCGTTGACCAGACCTGGACGGAAAACCGATTCGATATCCCGCCGACGTGGTTTGACGAGGGAAAGGTGGTTGACGCTCTCTACAATGGCCCGGGCGTCCCACCGACACCCGCGCAAAACTGGGTCGCCATCGACGTCGATGTTCAGCAGGTTTGCGGGTGGAAGGTCCAGGTGGACTCGGGCGCCATTTGGGCGCGGGGTACTCGGCCCTCCCTGCTGATTCACGGCATCAAGTCTGACAGCTCCACCTGGAACACCTTCAGAACCCTGCTGCCAGGCGACATCTCCGAGGCGTTCAACGTGAGTCCGACCGCCTCGACGTTCGAGAATTCAGAGCTTATCGCCGACTCGTATATCCCGGAAATGCTCACGAGTTTCGGTGTGGAGAGAATCAATTTGGTAGGACACAGCAAGGGCGGTCTCGACGCGTCCTGGGCCGCTCTGCGTCATCCGGGGGCAGTCGAGAATCTCGTCACGATCGGTTCTCCGTTGCAGGGAACCGACTATGCCGATCACCTCCTGGCACAACACCCATATGCATATTGGTTCTTTAACTTTTTCTTGGGAGACCTGACCGTCGCGGGCGAACTCAGCATTGCGACGCGAGACAACTACTACACTCGCCGCCCGACTCCGCCGAGGGGAGTTCAGGAATGGAACATCGCTGGCACTGAGTACAGGCCTACCGATACTCGATGTCCCGTGGAACTGCTTTCCGGCCAGTCGCCTTTCCAGGTGTTCTCCGTCGACAACGATGGGTACGTCCCCTACACTCGGGCATTCGCGCCTTGGGCCGGTGGGCCGCAAACGGCGTTCCCCGATTCACACACGTCCGACGCGTCGTCGCTCCCCTCGACCCCCGGTCCACCGAACGCTGAGCTCCAGGATCCCATCCTGACCGAAGTCGCGGCGGGGTTCCTACGGCCGTCGGGCTTCGGCCCGGCGGCGAATTCGGCCGCGCAGGCCGCGACAACACCGCCCCTTCAAGCAGCATCCATGCCTCCCACCAACGTTTCAGCCGACACTCCCCATACCATCGTCCAGGACTCGACGACGAGCCTCCAGTCGGGACAGACTCAAACGTTCAACATCCCGATCGATCTCCTCGTGACCCAGGCCCGTTTCCATGTCGGACTGTCGCCACAAAACGCCCTCGCGACGGTGACACTGATCACGCCTTCAGGCGCGCACATCACGATGAGCCAGATTCCAAACCTACCAGCGTTCAGCTACGCGGTGTCCGCTCCAGAAGCCGGGAACTGGAAGATCAAGGTTCAGGCCGTGACCCTGATAAGCACGTCGGAGGCATTCGCGGATCTGGATTCTCCCGTGACGTTGACGGCCTCCGCCGACAAGATCGATTACACGGCCGCAGAATCGATTTCCATCACGGCGCAGGTACGGGACAACGGGAGCGGCATGGCCGGGATGAACCTGTCCGGCACAGCCGTTTCGCGGTGGCCGAAGACCCGGACTCTCGCGTTCACCGATGCCGGGGGAGGCACGTACACCACGGCCTTTGCCGATCACGTGTCCGGCGGCCGGTGGACGACGCGAATCGCAGCAACGGGCTCCTATTGCGTGATTCCGATTTCCCCGAGCGGCGGCACCGTTTCAAGTTCTGGGACGCAGTGCTCTCCGTTCGAGCGCGAAGTCACGATCCCGCTGGTCAGGGAAGCGCCCACCACGGCGACCATCTCATCGATGTCGCAGGGTACCGCGACCGACACCAATGGAAATGGAAGGTACGACAATCTGACTTTCGCCGTGTCGCTGGACCCGGTGCATTTCAACGGCGACTACGAGATCTTCGCGCGCGTCGCGGGGACCGCGATGGTACAGGGGTCGCCCCAACAAGTCGTACTCGACACGGTCGACGCCGTCGCTCACCTCAACTGTTCCGTCCCCCCAGTGTGCACCTCGGGCCCTCAGTCAATTCCCCTTGTGTTCGATGGGAAGGCGATCCACGACTCCGGGATCGATGGACCTTACACTCTCTCGGAACTGACTCTGATCGGTGACAAGGAGGACCTTACGATCGAGAAGAGGTCCGGCTCGCTTGCGACGTCGCTGAACTACCACTTTTACGACTTCGAAGGCGCAAGCCTGGCGTTCGGCGACGGTGCGGAACACGCCGAGGATCTCAACTCGAATGGTCTCTTCGACACTCTCATCGTTGATCTCCAGGTTACGGCGAATCCGGGGTACCAGGGCAATTACGTGCTGAGCGCCAGCCTCAAAGGCCTCGATGGCCACGCCATCGCAGTTTTTCCGGCGACCGCGCAGGCCATCGTCGTGGGAACGAACGCCGTTCGGATGACGTTCTCTGGGCAGGCGATCGGCAGCGCCGGCCGGAATGGGCCGTACCGCATCGCAGATTTCTCCCTTCAAGACGTAGCTACCCCTGCCCTTCGACTCGCCACCGGCAGCGCGCTCGTTACTCGGGCGTATTGGGCATGTCAGTTCGAGGGAACCGAAGACGTGTGCCCGGTCGCCGGACCCGGCGGCGGAGGCGGCCCGAGAGGGAACCCGCTTCCGGGCCGCGAGCAGTAGCCGTGCGAAAGGTGCGTTCGATCTCTAGCCGAACGCCCGACGAGACTTAAAGCTCGTCAAGCACTCCCCCGTCCTCTGGAGTCCCTCCGCGAAGATCGACGGCCGCTGCCCGATGCCGATGCGGAGGTGGTGCTCGTAGCCGAAGACCGACCCCGGCGCGAGCATGACGCTGTACTCCTCGGCGAGCCGATTCGCGAGATCGAGCGAAGGGATGTCGAGCTCGTAGCGCAGCAGTGCGAGAAGACCCGCGCGCGGCTCCCGCCACGAGAGCACCCCCGCGTGCGAAGCGATCCACGCTCGGGCCCGCGCGAGGTTCTCGGCGACGATCGTGTGGTTCCTCTCGACGATCCGATCCCGATGCCGGATGGCGAGACACGCGAGGGCGTCGCTCAATCGTCCGGGGCTCAACGACACGTAGTCCCTCATCCCCCAGCAGGCCGCGACGATCTCGCGGGGCGCCGCGATCCAGCCGATGCGCAGCCCCGGCAGGCCGAAGGGCTTCGAGACGGTGCCGACGCTGATCCCCGACGAGCCGAGATCGAAGGCCGGAGGCGCGAGGGCGTCGCCCCCGGGAATGGTGAGCCAGCGGTACGCCTCGTCGCACAGGACCATCGCCCCGACCGACGAGGCGAGATCATAGACGCGCGCAAGCTCCGCGGCCGAGAGGATCGCCCCGGAGGGATTGTGCGGCGTGTTCACGACGATGAGCTTCGTCGTGGGTCGGATCAGCCGCGAGAGCTCGTCGAGGTCGTAACGGAATCCGTTCTCCGGCCGGACCTCCCAGAGCGAGACGTCGCAGCCGAGGGCGCGCGGGACGCTGTAGAGCTGCTGGTACGCGGGGTGCGGCGCGATGACGTGATCGCCCGCCGAGACGAGGACGTTGAAGAGGAGGAAGTTCGCCTCGATCGCCCCCGTCGTGACGAGGATGTTTTCGGCCGAGGCATCCAGGTAGGTCGCCGCGAGGAGGCCGCGAAGCTCCTCGGTCCCTCTCGCCTCGCTGTAGCCGAGGGGAAGTCGCAGCAGCGTCTCGAGAGAGGCGGCCCGGTCACCTGAAGGGACGAGCTCCAGGAGATCCGAAGTCGTCATCGGGAGGATGCCGCTCTCGGCGATGTCGTACTTCACGCGGGTCTCGTACGTCGTCATCCAGCGTTCGAGGCCGAAGGGCTCCAGGCGCATGCCGCGCATGATACGCGATCGCGCGGCGGGCTAGTGCTTCCCGTGCATCGCGAGGAGCATCCCCCACAGGGATCGTCCCCCCAGCCAGATGACCAGCGCCACGATCGCGACGACGATCACCACGTTCCTCAGCTTCGAAGTTCTCTCACTCATACGCGAGGGCCTCCCTGACGGCCAGGCGCGAGGCGCGCCGGGCGGGAAATGCGCTGCCGGCGGCGGCGAGGACGACCACGAGCGCGAGCCAGATCCCCGCCGCGCGCGGCGACATCGCGAAATCCAGCGGCGCCTTGATGAAGATCTGGCCCGTCATCGAATCGAAGAGCCACGAGACCGGGACCGCGGCGACGAGCGCGACGGCCCAGGCGAGGATCCCGATGATGAGCCCCTCGGCGACGACGTGGCGCGAGATGGTCCCCGGCGTGGCGCCGATCGCGCTCATCACGCCGATCTCGCGCGTCCGCTCGGAGACGCTGAGCCCGAGCGTCGACGCGAGGCCCAGGGCCCCGACGTTCAGGACGAGCGCCGAGGCGAGGAGGAGGGCGCTCTGGATGATGACGAGGTGATCCTCGAACGCCTTCCGACGATCGGCGAGAGGCTGAATGTCGTCCACGCCGATCTTCTCCCGCTCGAAGAGACGATCCAATTCCTGCTTCGCCTCGAGCTGGCCGGCGACGTCGTGGCGGCGCGTGACGACGCGGAGGGTGCGCGCCATTCCCGCCGCCTGGCCGGTCGCGGCGAGGATCGTTCCGGGGGGCGCGTAGGCGACGGGAGCCGGGCTCATCTCCTTCACGACGCCGACGATGGTCAGCGAGAGCGCCTTCCCCTTGACGCGCAGGGTGAGCGGGCGGCCGACGCCGAGCGCGGGATCGAGGGCGAGGACGGCGTTGTTGATGACGGCGACCCCTTCCTCGCCCGCCTCGAGCCACCGTCCGTCGATGAGGGGAAGGTGGAGGATCTTCGAGGCGGGATCGGGGCCGACGAGGGAGATCCTGTGCCCGGCCGCGAGCGCCCCCTCCCCCTCGTCCCAGGATTCGAACGCCTCGACGCCGGGGAGGGCGAGGACCGGGTCGCGGAGGCTCTCGACCGGCGTGGCCTGCGCGAGACGCACGCTCACGTCGAATCGACGCGACCTGGCGTCGAGGTCGAGCGCCCGCTTCCAGGCCTCGGAGACGTTGAGCGCGGCGACGAAGACGGCGCCGCCGGCCGCAAGCGTCGCGACGGTCAGCGCCAGCCGGCCGCGCCGATTGAGCGTCGTCCGGAGCGAGAGGAGGAAGGGGCGCGGGAGCCACCCGAACCTCGTGAGCGCGCGATCGACGATCCGGGTCCCGAACCCCCGGTCGCCTTCGTCGCCGCCGAGCGCGCGATGAACGGTGATCCGCGAGGCGCGGTGGATGGGGATCACCGCGACGGCGAGGGGGACGAGCGTGCCGACCGCGACCTGCACGATCACCGTCCACGCCGGCACGGCCAGGCTCGAGAGCGTCGCGTTCAGCATGTCGGCCGAGAAGCGCGCGTACGCGCGGCCGGCGGCGTACCCGAGCGGCAGTCCCGCCGCGAGGGCGAGGCCGGCGAGGACGAGAACCTGCGCGAGATAGAGCCCCGTGATCTGACCGGTCGTGGCGCCGAGCGCCTTCATCACGCCCACCTGGCGGATCTGCTTCGCGAGGAGCGCGTGGATCATGGTCGCGACCAAACCCGCGCTCAGAACGAGCGTGAGCGCGCCGAAGCCTCCGAGGAGGAAGAGGAACGCGGCCATCTGATCCGCGTGCGGGTGCTTCCCCGGCGGCGGGAACTCCATCCGCGAGACATGTCCCCCCGCCGCCTCGAGCGACTCCTTCACCCGGTCGGCGACGTCGCGGATGTGCGCCAGGTCGCCCGGCAGCTCCGAGACCGCGATGCGGAGGCCGCTCCCCTCGCGGCCGCCGGCGCGCACGACCGAGTCCCAGGAGACGAAGCCCGAGACGACGTGATCCATCCACGACGGCGCGAGGCCGGCGGCGTGCACCGTCCCGGAAACGCGGACCTGTGTCTCCGGCCCCTGAGAGGTCCTCATCACGACGGTGTCGCCGACCGCGGCCCGGGCGACTGTGAGGGCCGTCCTCTCGAGGAGAACCTCGCCGGGCTTCGGAGGCCACTCCCCCGAGTCTGGGACGAAGGTGTCGAGACGGAGGTCTTCGAAGTCGCGCACGACGAAGAGGATCATCGGAGCCCACTCGTCCGCGCCGACGCGGAGGCGCCCCTGGAGGACGGGGCGCGCCTCGGCGGCGGCGACGCCGGGAGTGCGGCGCGCCGTCTCGACGAGTCCGTCGGTGAGGGAGTCGAGGACGATCGTCGCCGAGGAGGGATGCGTGCCGGCGTACGTCGTCGCGAGCTCGCGGTCCAGGATCGAGTACGACGTGAGCATCAAGGAGAGGCCGAAGACGCCGGCGGCCATCGAGAGGACGGCCAGGGTGGCGCGCACGGGGGCGTCCTCCAGATCGCCGAGGACCTTCCGCCAGCGGGGGGCGATGGTCACGCGACGCGCCCGTCGGCGAGCGTGACGGTGCGGCGCACCGCCGAGGCCGCGTCGCGCTCGTGCGTCACGACGACGATCGTCTTCCCGGCGCTCGACAGCTCGCCGAAGAGCGCGAAGATCTCGGCGCTCGTATGGGAGTCGAGGTTCCCAGTCGGCTCGTCGGCGAGGAGGAGGGGGGGGTCGTTCGCGAGGGCGCGCGCGATCGCGGCGCGCTGCTGCTGGCCCCCCGAGAGGGCCGCCGGGAGCTTGCCGGCCTGGTCGGCGATCCCCATCCGCGCGAGAAGCTCGCGGGCCCGCGCCTCGCGCCGCCTCGCGGGCAGCGCTCCCAGGAAGTCCATCGGCAGCATGACGTTTTCGGCGATGGTGAGCGTGGGAAGGAGCTGGAAGAACTGGAAGACGAACCCCACCGTGCGGCCGCGCCAGACGGCGAGCTGGTGCGGCGTCATCGCGCGCAGGTCGGCGCCCGAGACCGTGATCGCCCCCGACGACGGGCGATCGATGCCGCCGACCATGTTGAGGAAGGTCGACTTGCCGCTCCCCGACTTGCCGACCACGGCCACGTATTCGCCGGCGCCGATGTCGAGGTCGATCCCTCGAAGCGCCGGGAAGCTCCCGGCCCCCGTCTCGAAGGTCTTGGTCACGTTCTTCAGCGCAATCATCGTGTCGGGCTCCGTGTCCGTCTATCGATCGCGGCCTGGGTGTGGGAGCATACGCCAGACGCGCGGCGGGGTTCGCGCGACGCGCGGACGAAAACGAGTTGCTGAACAGAGAGGGGCCCATTGTCCGGAAACGCGGAGGAGTCCGGCAAGAAGGAGGACGCGAGGACGCGGCGCACGCGCGACGCGCTCGGCGACGCCCTCATCGACCTGCTCCGGGAAAAACCCTTCGAGTCGATCACGGTGCAGGAGGTCCTCGACCGCGCGGGAGTGAGCCGCGCCACCTTCTACACGCACTACCGCGACAAGGAGGACCTCCTCGAGAGCGACATGGACGAGTTCCTCGAGCTGATGGCGATGGCCCTCTCGCGCGCGGCGGACACTTCGGATCGCGTCGCGCCGGTCCGAGAGCTCTTCGAGCACGTCGCCTCCCAGCTCCCGCTCCGGAGCGCCCTCGTCGCGTCCGGGAAGTTCCAGACCTTCATGGATCTCGCGACCGGCCACTTCGCCCGCGGGATCGAGAGGCGCCTCGGCGAGAACCCGCGCGCCCGCAGCGTTCCCGCCGAGCGCCGCGCGGCGATGGCCCACGGCTTCGCAGGCTTGATGCTCGCGCTCATGACCTTCTGGCTCGATCGCGGCGCGAGCACGCCCGCGCGGGAGATGGACGATCTCTTCCACCGCATGGTGTGGAGCGGGGTGGAAGGCGGCGGGCCTCGCGGGTAGGATGCCCGCGCGGCGCAACCCACACGGAGAGAGGTCCCCGACATGAACGCAACCAGAATCGCGGCGATCGCGCGGATCGCCCCCGGGACGGGGCTGCTCGTTTCTGGCCCGAAGACGTAGCGCGCCGAAGGATGCGGTGAGCTCCCCTCGATCGCTCCTCATCTTCAATCCCAACGGAGGCCGCGGCCGGACGGCGGCGCTCGCGCCTTCTGTGGAGGCCGCGCTCCGCGACGCCGGCATGGCCTTCGACACCGTCGCGACGGCCGGGCCGGGCGACGCGACGCGCCTCGCGGCGTCGGCCCCCGGGAGGTACGACTCCGTCGTGAGCCTCGGCGGCGACGGGACGGTCCACGAGATCGTCAACGGGCTCCTGCGCGCCTCGGCCGGGGGGCCGACGCTCCCGCTCGCCGTCGTCCCCCTGGGCAGCGGCGACGATTTCGCGAAGATGATTCCGCCCGAGGCCGCGGTCGGCGGCCGCGCGTACGGCTGGCGCGAGGCCGTGTCGAAGATCGCGCGCCGCGAGATCCGTCCTTTCGACGTCGGGCGCGTCCTGATCCATCCGGCTCCCGACGGAGCCGGCGGCGTCCGTTACTTCGTGAACAACCTCGACGTCGGCTTCGCGGCCGTCGGCGCCGTGAACGCGAGGACCATTCCGAGATTCCTCAAGGGAACGGCGGCATATCTCGCGACGGCGATCAGGACGGTGCGGCGCTATCCCGACCTCACGCTCCTCATGACCTTCGACGGCGAGCCGCCGGTCGAGCGGCGCACCACGATGACCGCCGTCATGAACGGGCGCTGCCTCGGCGCCGGCTTCTGGGTCTGCCCCGACGCCCGGGCGGACGACGGCCTGTTCGACGTGATGGTGATCGAGAGGCTCTCGCGGCTCGCGGTCCTGCGCACCATTCCGAAGATCATGCGCGGCACGCACGTGCACGAGACGACCGTCCGCACGCGCCGGACGCGCCGTGTCGTCCTCGAGTCCCCGGTCCCCTTCGTCGTGACGGCCGACGGCGAGCTACCCTCACTCGAGGCGCTCAGCGTCGAAGCGAACATCCTCCCGGGTAAACTGAGCGTCATGATCTGAGGAGGGGAGACAGCCATGGCGAAGATGCGAGTGATGCAGGTCGCTCGACCCGGCGGACCGTTCGAGCTCGTCGAGCGGGAAGCGGCCGAGCCGGGGGCGGGATCCGTCCGCATCCGGGTCGAGGCGTGCGGCATCTGTCACAGCGACGTGCTCACGAAGGAAGGGCATCTCCCCTTCATCCAGTACCCGCGCGTTCCCGGGCACGAGGTGGTCGGCGTCCTCGACGCGGTCGGACCGGGAGTGACCGGGTGGGAGCCCGGTGATCGCGTCGGCGTGGGATGGAACGGCGGTTACTGCGGCGCGTGCGAGCCGTGCCGGAGCGGGGACTTCTTCGCCTGCCGGACGAAAACGCTCGTCACCGGGATCACGCACGACGGAGGGTACGCCGATCGGATGATCGCGGAGGCCTCCGCCCTCGCCCGCGTTCCCGCGGAGCTGTCGGCGGTCGAGGCCGCCCCTCTCCTCTGCGCCGGCCTCACCACCTTCAACGCCCTCCGGAGCAGCGGCGCACGCGCCGGCGACCTCGTCGCCGTTCTCGGCATGGGAGGCCTCGGCCACCTCGGCGTGCAGTTCGCCGCCCGGATGGGGTTCGCGACGGTCGCGATCGCCCGCGGCGCCGACAGGGAGCCTCTCGCGAGGCAGCTCGGCGCCTGGCGCTACATCGACAGCCGGGCGCAGGATCCGGCGGCGGAGCTGACGAAGCTCGGCGGCGCGCGCGTCGTCCTCGCGACCGTGACGAACGGCGAGGCGATGCAGGCGGTGATGGGAGGGCTCGGCGCGAACGGAACGCTGATGGTCCTCGGCGCCCCCGAGTCGCTGACGGTCTCCCCCGTTCTGCTGATCGGCGGGAGGCGATCGATCAAGGGGTGGTATTCCGGCACCTCGATCGACGCGCAGGAGACGCTCGCGTTCGCGGCGAGGAGCGGCGTGCGCTCGATGAGCGAGGTCTATCCGATGGAGCGGGCCGCGGAGGCGTACGACCGCATGCTGAGCGGCAAGGCGCGCTTCAAGGTCGTCCTCACGGGCGCGTAGAGCCTCCCGCGATATAATCCGCCGCCAAGGAGGTGCGCATGACAGGTCTGACCGCGCTCTGGCTCCCGATCCTGCTCTCGTCGGTCATCGTGTTCATCGTCAGCACCATCATCCACATGGCGCTGCCCGGCTGGCACAAGAGCGACTGCCTGAAGCTCCCGAACGAGGACAGGTTCGCGGACGCGGTGCGGCCTCTCGCGATCCCTCCGGGCCCGTACATGGTCCCGCGCGCCGACTCGCACAAGGAGATGGGTTCCCCCGAGTTCCAGGAGAAGCTGAAGAAGGGGCCCGTGATGATCCTCACGGTCCTCCCGAACGCGATGAAATCGATGGGGACGAGCCTCTCACTCTGGTTCGCCTACTCGGTCGTCGTCGCGATCTTCTCCGCGTACATCACGGGACGCGCCCTCCCGCCGGGATCGAACTACCTCCACGTCTTCCGCTTCGTCGGCACGAGCGCCTTCCTCAGCTACGCGGTCGCGGGCTGGCAGGAATCGATCTGGTGGGGGCGCTCCTGGACCGTGACGGCGAAGCACTCGATCGACGGGCTCGTGTACGCGCTCTTCACCGCCGGCACGTTTGGGTGGCTGTGGCCGCGGTGAGCGCCCGCCGGGGTCCTGAAGGCTTCGCGACTCCCGCCTGAACGCAGCCCTCGCCGCCTCAGGCGTGCTGAGCCTCCAGCCAGCGCTCGGCGTCGATCGCGGCCATGCAGCCGCTTCCGGCGGCGGTGACGGCCTGGCGGTAGACGACGTCCTGGACGTCGCCGGCCGCGAAGACGCCCGGAACGCTCGTGTATGTCCCCGTGCGCGTCTTGATGTAGCCGTGGTCGTCCATGTCGAGGAGCCCGGTGAAGATCTTCGTGTTCGGCTCGTGGCCGATCGCGACGAAGACCCCCCCGATCGGCATCTCGGATGTCTTTCCGGTGACCAGGTTCCTGAGGCGCACCCCCCGCACCTTCTTCTGCTCGGTGCCGAGGATCTCGGCGATCTCGCTGTTCCAGATGAAGGCGATCTTCGGGTTCTTCTGCGCGCGCTCCTGCATGATCTTCGACGCGCGGAGCCTGTCTCGCCGGTGGACGACGTGCACCTTCGACGCGAACTTCGTCAGGAAGTTGCTCTCCTCCATCGCAGTGTCGCCGCCGCCCACCACGATCAGCTCCTGGCCCTTGAAGAAGAAGCCGTCGCACGTGGCGCACGCGCTGACGCCGTGGCCCATGAGGAGGCGCTCCGACTCGATGTTGAGGAGCTTCGCCGACGCCCCCGACGCGATGACGAGCGTCTCGGTGCGGACGACCCTGTCGTCGAGGTGGACGCGGAACGGGCGATCGCCGAGATCGACCCTCGTCACCTGCCCCTGGAGGATCTCCGTGCCGAAACGCAGAGCCTGCTCGCGGAAGGCGGTCATCAGATCGGGGCCGAGGATGCCGTGGGCGAACCCCGGGTAGTTCTCGACCTCCGTCGTGATCGTGAGCTGGCCGCCGGCCTGATTCCCCTCGACGACCGTGGGGCCCAGGTTCGCGCGCGCCGCGTAGACCGCGGCCGTCAGCCCCGCCGGCCCCGAGCCGATGATGAGGATTTTCCTGACGTCGTCGCGGTGCGTCTCGGACATCTCTTCTCTCTCCTGTGCGGCCCGAGCCTCAGGCCGCGTTGCGCGCGGCTCACCCGGGCTTGCTGTCGAGAACGTGCTCCGTGGGCTGAAAGACCTCGGGAGGGGGGGCGCCGACGGAGGCCGCGAGATCCCCGGCCGCCTCGACGAGGAGCTTCCGGCTGAACCCCGCGAAGGCGCGGCGCACCACGGGCGCCCCTCCCCCCGCGGGCGTCTCGACGACGAACACCGACGGGACGATCTGAAGGCCGTAGGCGGTGGAGGCGGCGTAGTCCGGAGCGTCGACCAGGACGGGCATCGTGATCCCGAACGTCTCCGCGAACGCCTTCGTCCGCGCGGCGTCGTCCTGCGCGATCGCCACGATCCGCCCGCCGCGCGGGGCCAGCTCGCGGTGGATCCGCTCGACGAAGGGCATCGTGTACTGGCAGGTCGGGCAGGTGTCCTTGTAGAAGACGACGAGCAGGTGACCGCAACCCTCGGGGATTCCGGGGAGCGAGATCTCGGGCGCCCTCTCTCCGGCCTGCGGGAATCCCGTCATCCTTCCCTCACCTTCCGCGTCAGCGGCGTGTCGGAGACGAAGACGTCCCCGCCGTCCACCTTGACCACGTAGCGATCGATCGTCATCTCGGGAAACTCCGGAGCGTGGCCGCGCGTCACGTCGAACTGCCAGAAATGCCACGGGCACGTGACGTGGCAGCCGTCCAGGAACCCCTCGCCCAGAGGCCCGCCCTGGTGAGGGCAGGTGTTGTCGATGGCGTGGAACCGCCCCGCGACGTTGAAGAGGGCGATCGCCGACTCCCCCACGTGCACGACCGTGCCCGTGCCAGGGGGGAGATCCGCGGCGCGGATCACCTTGTGGAATCGGGCCAACGTGCGCTCCTGAAGTCGTCCGGTCGGGAGCGGAATCCTAGCACAGCGACCCGCCGCGGCGCACCCCGCCGGCCGGCCCGGGCCCCCCGGCGCGGCAGACATTTTGGTTTGACAAAACAAATCAATCGCCGTAGCCTCGGGCCATGATCCGCCGGGCCGTCCGCTGCGTGCTCGATCACTACCCGAAGATCTTCTTCGCCTGCCACCAGCGCCACCGGCGCGATCCGAAGACGCGGCGCGTCCTCAGCGCGCACCAGTCGAGCATCCTCGATCAACTCGACGTCGTCGACGCCACCTGCCTCACCGACCTCGCGCGGCACATGGGGGTGACGCCCGGCACGATGTCCCTCGCGGTCTCGAGGCTGATCCGCCAGGGTTACGTCGTTCGCGCCCGCGCGCGCCACGACGGGCGGCGGCTCGACCTGCGGCTGTCGGCGGCGGGGGTCCGGATGAAGAGCGCGCAGTCGGTCCTCGAGCCCGAGCGCCTGCACGCCGTCCTCAGGCGCCTGACACCGGCGGAGCGCCGCGCCGCGGTGCACGGGCTCGCCCTCCTCGCGCGCGCCGCGCAGGAGGAGATGCACAGTCGAAGCGGCCAGCGAAGGAGGTCGTCATGAAGTGGACTCTCGTTCTCGCCGTCGCGCTTGCGATCCTCGTCGCCCTCGTGGTCGTGACGGGGCTCGCCCTCCCGAAGCGGCACCGCGCCGCGGCTTCCGCGCGCTACCTCAGGCCGCCCGCCGAGGTCTTCGCGGTCGTCACCGACTTCGGCGCCGGCGCGTCGTGGCGCGCCGATCTGAAGTCCGTCGAGCGCGGCCCCGATCAGAACGGGCACCCGGTCTGGATCGAGGTGGGCCGCAACGGCCGCATCCCGATCGAGGTCGTCGAGGTGGCGCCGGCGACGAAGGTCGTGACACGCATCGCCGACCCGTCCCTCCCCTTCAGCGGCACGTGGACCTTCGAGCTCCGCGAGGCGGACGGGGGGACGGCCCTGACGATCACCGAGGACGGGGAGATCCGGAACGTCGTCTTCCGATCCCTGGCGCGATTCGTCTTCGGCTACCACGCGACGATGGAGGGGTACCTCAGGGCCCTCGGCAGGCGGTTCGGCGAGGAGACGTCCCCCGCGCGCGCGTGACGGCGAGGGGCTCCTTGAGGTTGAGGGGCCGCGAGTCGTAAGCTACGCCTTCATCCCGGCAGGCACAGCAGCGCGCACGGCAGTGTGACGAGGCGGAGGAGCGGAGCATGATCCTGATCACCGGCGCCACCGGCAACACGGGAATGGAAGTCGTCCGGCAGGTGACCGCCCGGGGCGGGCGCGTGCGGGCGCTCGTGAGGAGCCCCGAGAAGGCCGTGACGGTCACCGGAGGCGGGGGCATCGAGACGGCCGCCGGGGACCTCGATAATCCGGAGTCGCTCGCCAGGGCGCTCGCGGGCGTCGAGAAGGTCTTCCTCCTCTCGACCGCCGATCCGCGCCAGGTCGAGCTGCAGGGGAACCTCGTCGTCGCCGCGAAGAAGGCGGGGGTGAAGCACATCGTGAAGATGTCGGCCCTCGGCGCCGCGATGAACTCCCCGGTCTCGTTCGGGCGGTGGCACGCCCAGACCGAGAACCAGATCGAGAAGTCCGGGATGGCGTTCACGCACCTGAGGCCGCATTTCTTCATGCAGAACACGCTGATGTTCGCGGCCTCCGTCGCGAAGGACGGGACGATCTACGCCCCGATGGGCGACGGGAAGATCAGCCTGGTCGACACGCGCGACATCGCCGCCGTCGCGGCCGTCGTCCTCACGTCTCCGGGGCACGAGGGGAAGGCGTACGACGTCACGGGCTCGGAGGCGCTCTCGTTCTCGGATCTCGCCGCGAAGATCGGCGCCGCCACGGGCCGCAGCGTCAAGTACGTGGACGTCCCCCCCGCCGCCGCGCGGCAGGCGATGCTCGCCTTGGGGATGAAGGACTGGATGGCCGACGCCATGCTCGCCCTCTACGCGATCTTCGCCGCCGGTCACGCCGCGGCGATCGCCGACAGCGTCCCCCGGATCACCGGACGGCCCGCCCGCTCGTACGACCAGTTCGCGAAGGACTTCGCCCATGTCTTCAAGGGGGCGTGAGGGGCGGCGCTGGCCGAAGAAGCTCCTCGTCGCCGCCGGCGTCCTCGTCGTTCTCGCGCTCGTCCTCGCAGGGGGCGGTCTGCTCTGGCTGCGCGCCCGGCTCAAGAATTCCCTCCCGCATCTCGAGGGAGACGCGTCGATCGCCGGGCTCGCCGCCCCGGCCCGCGTCGATTTCGACGCCCTCGGCGTGCCGTCGATCCACGCGGGGAGCCGGCTCGACGCCGCGGTCGCCCTCGGTTACGTCCACGCGCAGGAGCGCTTCTTCCAGATGGATCTGCTCCGCCGGCGATCCGCCGGCGAGCTGGCGGAGCTTCTCGGCCCCGACCTGCTCCCCGTCGATCGGCGGAGCCGCCTTCACCGCTTCCGCGACGTCGCGCACCGCGCCACCGACAATCTTCCCGCGGGCGACCGGGCGGCGCTCGAATCCTACGCGAAGGGGGTGAACGCGGGGCTCGCGGCGATGGGAGCCGCCCCGTTCGAGTACATGCTGCTCTCGAGCCCCCCGGCGCCCTGGCAGGCAGAGGACTCGCTGCTCGTCCTGCTGTCGATGTACATGGAGCTCAACGACCAGGAGGGAGAGCACGAGGCGGCGCTCGGCCTCCTCAAGGACGTCCTCCCCGGGCCGCTCGACGCCTTCCTCGCCCCGTCCGGGACCGAGTGGGACGCGCCGGTGGAGGGGGCGCCGGTCGCACCAGTGCCTGTGCCGGGCCCGGAGATCCTCGACCTCCGCACGGCGAAAGCGGCCTCCGCCCGGCCGCCCGCCGGAGGGCTCGACGCCGAGGCCTTCGAGCTCCGGAGGGTCGAGGGAAGCAACAACTTCGCCGTCTCGGGGCGCTTCACGGCGAACGGCGGCGCGCTCCTCGCGAACGACATGCACCTCGGCCTCACGGTCCCGAACACCTGGTACCGCGCCGCGATCGCGTGGCCCGACGCGGCGGGGGGGCCGGATCACCGGGCGATCGGCGTGACGCTGCCCGGGGCGCCGATGATCGTCGCCGGGAGCAACACGCACGTCGCGTGGGGATACACGAACTCGTATGGCGACTGGACCGATCTCGTCGTGATCGAGACCGACCCGAAGGATCCAAACGTCTATCGCGCGCCGGACGGTCCCCGGAGGATCGAGACGCACGAGGAAGTCCTGCACGTGCGCGGCGCCGCGGACGAGAAGCTCACCGTGAGGACGACGATCTGGGGGCCCATCCTCGGCGCCGATCACCGCGGCCGGCCGCGCGCCATCCGCTGGATCGCCCACGAGCTCCACGGGATCAACGTCGGCCTGATGGGGATGGAGACGGCCGCGACGATCGAGGAGGCCTTCGACGTCGCCAACCGTTCGGGCGTTCCGCCGCAGAACTGCGTCATCGCCGACGACCGGGGCCGGATCGGCTGGACGATCATGGGGGCGATCCCCCGGCGCGTCGGCTTCGACGGGACGGTCCCCGAATCGTGGGCCGACGGGACCCGGCGGTGGGATGGATGGCTCGATCCCTCGGAGTACCCCCGGATCCTGGACCCCGAGGGGGGACGGATCTGGACCGCGAACGCCCGCGTCGTCGACGGGGAGAAGCTCCGGCGTCTCGGGGACGGCGGCTACGATCTCGGCGCGCGCGCGGGACAGATCCGCGACGACCTTCGAGGGCTGGCGAAGGCGACCCCCGCCGATCTCCTCCGCGTCCAGCTTGACGACCGCGCCGTTCTCCTCGGACGGTGGCGCGACCTCCTCCTCGCCTCCCTGACCCCCGCCACCGTCGCCGCCGACCCGCGCAAGCAGGTGATGAGGTCCGCGGTCGAGTCGTGGGGAGCCCGCGCCTCGGTCGATTCCACGGGCTACCGCATGGTCCGCGCCTTCCGGCAGCTCCTCTCCCGCCAGGTCATGGGAGCGCTCACCGCCCGGTGCCGCAAGGCCGACCCGGCGTTCAGCCCGGGGAGCATCACACAGGCCGAGGGGCCCGTCTGGGCGCTTCTCACCGCGCGGCCGGCGCACCTGCTCGACCCGAAGTTCAGGACGTGGGACGAGCAGATCCTGGCGGCGGTCGACGAGACGCTGGGCTTCTTCAAGGAGGGGGATCTCCTCAGCCACACGTGGGGTGAGCGCAACGTCCTCCGGATGACGCACCCCGTCGTCGGCGGCCTCCCGGTGATCGGCGGCTGGTTCGCGATGCCGGCCGATCCGTTGCCCGGCGACGTGGACATGCCGCGCGTCCAGGGGCCGGACTTCGGCGCCTCCGAGCGCTTCGTCGTCTCGCCGGGCCGCGAGGAGGAGGGGATCTTCCACATGCCGGGAGGTCAGTCCGCGAACCCGCTCTCCCCGCACTTCGGCGACGGGCACGCGGCCTGGGCCCGGGGCGAGCCGACCCCGTTCCTCCCGGGGTCCGCCGTCTCCACCCTGACGCTCAAACCCGCCGTCTAAACATTTCCGCCGCCGACTCGTATACTTCGGCGTTCCGGGATCGGCCGCGCGGGCTGTGGGGTGCGCGGCCGGGCTCGCGCCCCTCGAACCCGAGGGTCCATCCACTTCACCCGTCGAAGGAGAATCATCGCATGCGCCCACGTCATGGAAGAACCCCCCTCGCGCTCGCCGTCGCCGCCGCGCTCCTGTGCGGCGCGACCGCGCTGCGCGCCGACACGGAGACGCAGCCCGGCAGCGGCAAGACGCCGGGCTTCGACCCGCAGGCGATCGACAGGAAGACCGACCCCTGCACCGATTTCTACCAGTACGCGTGCGGGGGCTGGATCGCCGCGAACCCTCCGCGCGCCGACGAGCCGAGATGGGGACGGTTCAACGAGCTGCAGGAGCGGAACGAGTATCTCCTCCGGGAGATCCTCGAGAAGGACTCCGTCGGAGAGCAGGCCGACCGGACCTCCGTCGATCGGATGGTCGGTGACTACTACAGCGCGTGCATGGACGAGAAGACGATCGAGGCGAGGGGAACCGCCCCGCTCAAGGACGAGATGGCGCGCATCGCCGCCGTCGGCTCGAAGGAATCGCTCGCGGCCGAGGTCGCGCACCTCCACGGCATCGGGGTCAACGTCTTCTTCCGGTTCCGCTCGCAGCAGGACTTCAAGGACGCCACCTCCCAGATCGCCGCGGTCGACCAGGGGGGGCTCGGCCTCTTCGATCGCGACCAGTACCTGAAGGACGACCCCAAGTCGGTCGAGATCCGGAAGGCCTACGTGGCCCACGTCCAGAAGATGTTCCAGCTCCTCGGCGACAAGCCCGAGGCGGCGGCCGCCGGCGCGAAGACCGTCATGGACCTCGAGACGGCGCTCGCGAAGGCGTCCCTCGAGCGCGTGAAGCGCCGCGATCCCCAAAACATCTACCACAAGATGTCGAAGAGCGAGATGACGGCGCTCCTGCCGAGCTTCGCGTGGAGCCGTTACTTCGAGGGGGTTCCAGCCCCGGCCGTCGACAGCCTCAACGTCGCGGTCCCCGACTTCCTCAAGGGACTCGAGGCGGTCCTCGCCGCGACCGACATGGAGAGCTTCAAGACGTACCTGCGCTGGCATCTCGTCACGTCGTCCGCGGCGCTCCTCCCGGCGGCCTTCGTCGACGAGAACTTCGAGTTCTTCGGGAAGGCGCTCACGGGAGCGAAGGAGCAGCGCCCCCGCTGGAAGCGCTGCGTCGAGGCGACCGACGGGGATCTGGGCGAGGCGCTCGGGCAGCGCTACGTCGAGCAGAACTTCGGCACGCAGGGGAAGGAGCGGATGAAGGCGATGGTGGCGGGGCTCGAGAAGGCGCTCGAGACCGACATCACCACCCTCCCCTGGATGACCGACGTCACCAAGAAGCAGGCCCTCAACAAGCTCCACGCGATCGCCAACAAGATCGGCTACCCCGACAAGTGGCTCGACTACAGCTCGATCAAGGTCACGCGCGACGACGCCCTCGGGAACGGCGTCCGCGCCAACCTGTTCGAGAACAGGCGGCAGCTCACGAAGATCGGCCAGCCCATCGATCGCAAGGAGTGGCAGATGAGCCCGCCGACCGTCAACGCCTATTACAACCCGCTGATGAACGACATCAACTTCCCGGCGGGGATCCTCCAGCCGCCGTTCTTCGACAACAAGATCGACGACGCGGTGAACTACGGCGCCATCGGCGCGGTCATCGGGCACGAGCTCACGCACGGGTTCGACGATCAGGGGCGGAAGTTCGCGGCCAACGGCGACCTGGCCGACTGGTGGACCGACGCCGACGCGAAGGAGTTCGAGTCGCGCGCCTCGTGCGTCTCCGACGAGTACGGGAGCTTCACGGCCGTCGACGACGTCAAGCTCAACGGGAAGCTGACCCTTGGCGAGAACACCGCCGACAACGGCGGCCTCAGGATCGCCTACATGGCGCTGATGGACACGATCGCCGGGAAGAGCCCGGCGCCGGTCGACGGCTTCTCCCCCGCGCAACGGTTCTTCCTCGGCTGGGGCCAGGTGTGGTGCCAGAACAGCACCGACGAGATGTCGCGCCTCCTCGCACAGGTCGATCCGCACTCGCCGGGGACGTACCGGGTGAACGGCGTCGTGGCCAACATGCCGGAGTTCCAGAAGGCGTTCCAGTGCAAGTCCGGCTCGACGATGGTCAAGACGGATCCCTGCCGCGTCTGGTGATCCGGTCGGCGCTCGGGTAGTCTCGAGGCCGGGAGGCGGCGGTGAGCGCGGCCTCCCGGCCTTTGTCATTCCGGGGGTTCGCATGACCCTTCGTCGTCCTCGAGGCGGGGTTTTTCACGCCACGCTCCTCGGCCTCACGGCCCTGGCGATGTCGGGGTGTCCGAGAACAGAAAACTCCCACCGCAACGACGCACCGGCGACAGCTCAGACTGGCGCTCCCGCCCCGGCTCAGGCTCCAGCCCAGGCTCCCGCTCAGTCTGCGGCTCCAGCTCAGGCTCCGGCTCCAGTTCCCGCTTCCGCTCCGGCGGCGACCCCGTCCGATGCCGAGGTGTTCACGGCGAGCCTCCGCCCGATCCTCGAGGCGAGGTGCCAGCCCTGTCACTTCGAGGGGGGGAAGGTGTACGCGAAGCTCCCGTTCGATCGGCCGGAGACCATGCGGATTCTGGGCGCGAAGATCTTCACGCGGATCACCGACCCGAACGAGAAGGCGATCTTCCAGGCCTTCCTCGATCGCCCCGCGTCGGATTAGCGCCCGCCCCGAGGGGACGCCGGCGCGTGCGGTATAGTTCGCGCCGTGAGTGGCGTCCGCGCGATCCCGGAGGGTCGATCACCGGCGGGGTACCTGTGGCTCGCGATCCCGGCCCTTCTCGCCGTCGTGGCGGTGAACGCCGCGGGGATCTGGGCGATCGCCGTGGCGCGCCGAGGCGTGATCGAGGAGAGCGAAAGGGTCTTCTCCCTCGAGGTGACCGCCCGCGCTCACTCGCTCGAGAGCCTCCTCGCCTCCACCCGCGCCGACCTCGCCTTCCTCGCCGGCTCCCCCGCCCTCTTCAGGCTCGGGGAAGGGCTCCGTTCGAAGGACCCCAGGGAGGCCCGCTGGCGGCGCCTCGGCGCCGAGGGGGCGATCCTGCTCTTTCTTCGCGGCCACGCCGAGATCGCTCATCTCCGCATCCTCGGGGGCGGAGACGACGCCCTCGTCGAGGCGGGACGGCGCGGCGGCGTTCCCGTCCTCTGGCTCGCGCAGGGGCGCGCCGGAGCCCCGGAGAGCGGCGGGGCGTCGCGCGATCGGCCTCGCCTCGGCGGGCGCCTGGACTTCGAGTCGGGCCCCGCCGCCGACCGCGCGATCGTGACGATCGAGGCGGACCTCGAGCCGGCCGCCCTCATCGGCCACGACCGCGCCCCGGAGGCGTCGGCTTCGGCGTGCGATCTCAGGGACGCCGCGGGGGCGATCCTCGCGAGCGACGTGCCGAAGCCGGGCGGCGAGCCGGCGGGGTTCAAGACGAACTCCCAGGTGAAAACCGAGGGGTGGTCGGCCCCCGCGCCGTGGGTGCTCCGCTGCGCTCGCGGGACGGAGCCCGCGGCGGCGCTCCTCGATCCGCTGGCGGCGCGCTACCGGGTCACGCTGATCCTCAACGTGGCGGTGATGGTGCTCGCGCTGATGCTCGGCCTGCTCGCCATCCATCAGGCGCGGAGGCGCGAGACGCTGGAGATCCGGGCGCAGGAGGAGGGGCGGACGCGGGAGCTCGAGCGCCAGCTCTTCCACGCCGAGAGGCTGAGCACCGTCGGCCGCCTCGCGGCGGGGATCGCGCACGAGATCAACAACCCGCTCGAGGGGATGGCGAACTACCTCGGCCTCGCGAAGGACGACCTCTCGCGCGGGGACGCCGCCGCGGCCGAGCGCCGCCTCGGGGGCGTGAGAGAGGGGCTCGAGCGCGCGGCCGGCGTCGTCCGCCAGGTCCTCGCGCACGCCGATCCGGACACGGCCCCGAAGGTGAGCCTCGATCTCCGGCCCGTGGTCGCGCAGGCTCTCGAGTTCGTGCGCACGCGGAAGGAGTTCGCGGCGATCCGGTTCGAGAGCGATCTCGCGGCCGATCCGCTCGACGTGCAGGGAAGCGCGACCATGCTCGGCCAGGTCTTCCTCAACCTCCTCATCAACGCGTGCGAGGCGCAGCCCCGGGGAGGCGAGGTGGTGCTCCGGGCGCGACGCGAGCGCGGCCGGGCCGTCGTCGAGATCGCCGATCGCGGTCCCGGCGTCGCCCCGGAGGACGTGGGACGGATCTTCGAGCCCTTCTTCTCGACGAAGCAGTCGACGGGGCTCGGCCTGTCGATCTGCCACTCCATCGTGAGGCAGCATGGAGGCGAGATCCGCCTCTCCCGGAGGGAGGGCGGCGGAACGGTTTTCAGGATAGAGTTGCCGCCGGGAGGTTCGAGCATTGGTTGAACGGAAGAAGACGCGCGGCAGGATCCTCGTCGTCGAGGACGAAGCGTACGTCCGGGAATCGCTCGGCGAGATCCTCGTCTCGCGCGGATACGACACCACGCTCGCCGCCTCGCTCGACGCGGCGCTCGACGCACTGGCCCGCGCCCCGATCGACGCGGTGCTGACGGATCTGAGAATGCCCGGGGGGGACGGCCTCGAGCTCACGAAGCGCGCCTCGGCGCTCTTCCCCGAGATCCCGATCCTCATCTTCACCGGCTTCGGGACGATCGCGTCGGCGGTGGAGTGCGTGAGGGCGGGGGCGAGCGATTACATCCTGAAGCCCGCCGACCCCGACGCCCTCGACGCGGCGCTGAAGCGAAGCCTCACGACGCGCACGCTGCGCCGCGAGGTGGCCTACCTGCGATCGGCCACGGGCTCCGCGACACCCCCCCAGCCGATCGGCGCGAGCCGGGCGTGGCTCGACGTCATCAAGAAGATCCGCGCGGCCGCGGCGAGCGACGCCACGATCCTCATCCTCGGCGAGTCCGGGACCGGCAAGGAAGTTCTCGCCCGCCTCGCGCACGCACTCAGCCCCAGAGCCGCGGCGCCTTACGTGCGCGTGAATTGCGCTGCGGTGCCGATGGAGATGTGGGAGAGCGAGTTCTTCGGCCACCGCAAGGGTTCGTACACCGGCGCGACGGCGGATCGCGAGGGACGATTCCGTCTCGCGGACCGCGGCACGCTCTTCATGGACGAGATCGGGACGATGCCCCTCGCGGCGCAGGCGAAGATCCTGAGGGTCCTCCAGGACGGCGAGTTCGACCGGCTCGGCGACGAGCAGCCCACGCGCGTCGACGTGCGCGTCATCGCGGCGACGAATAGCGACATCGACGCCGAGGTGGCCGCGGGCCGATTCCGGCAGGATCTGTTCTACCGGATCAACGTCGTCCGGATCGAGGTCCCGACGCTGCGGAACCGCCCCGAGGACATCGCGCTGCTCGCCGCCAAGTTCGCGGGGGACATCGCGAGCCGCCTCGGCCGGCCGGTGCCCATGCTCACAAAGGAGATCCTCGAAGATCTCGCGGCGTACTCCTGGCCGGGGAACGTGCGCGAGCTCCGGAACGTCATCGAGCGCGCGATCATCCTCAGCCCCGGGGACTCGCTCGCGTCGCTCGATCTCCCCCCGGTCGAGAGAATGGGGGTGCGCGCCGCCGACGTCGCCGATCTCACCGGAGCCGCCGAGCTGAATCTCCGCGCGGTGCTGGCGGTGCGGGAGAAGGAGGTCGTCGTCGAGGCGCTGAAACGATCGGCGGGCGTGCGGAAGGAGGCCTCCCGCCTCCTCGGCATCGACCAGCGCAACCTCGGCTACTACCTCAAGAAGCACGGGATCGATCCCGATCGCCCCGACCTGTAGCGCGCCGACACCGCCCACCCACGGAGTGTGAGCCATGAAGAAACAGCGGCTTCTCCTGATCGCCCTCGTCCTCGTCGCCGGTGCCGGTGCCGGCGCGCCCGCCGTCGCCCGCGACGAGCCCCCTCTCGACGGCAGGGGGCGGATCGTGAAGGACGATCTCCTCGACCATCTCGCGGGGAAGTGGGACCTGACCCGGAAGATCCGCGGGAAGTCGGCCCGGAACTCCGTCGATGCCGAGTGGGTGCTGGGCCACCAGTTCCTCGAGATCCACATGACGGACGCCGCGACGCCTCCCGAGTACGAGGCGAAGATCTTCATCGGATACGACAACGCGAGCGAGCGCTACGTCGCCCACTGGATCGACGTCTTCGGCGGCAGGTTCAGCGAGACGCTCGGCTTCGGGCGGCGCGACGGGAACTCGATCCGGTTCGTCTTCGAGTACCCCGACGGCCCATTCCACAACACCTTCCGTTGGGACCCGGCCGCGAACGGGTGGACGTGCCTCCTGGAGCAGAAGGACGGCGCGGGCCGATGGACCGTCTTCGCCGAGGACACGCTGCGGCGTCCGGAAAAGTAAGGGCGCAGCGTGGACGGCGACGCGCTCATCCTCTGCGAGGGGCACTTCGGGAGCACCGACGGCAAGACCGCCCACGGGCTGGTCCGCTTCACGAAGCGCTACCGCGTCCGGGCCGTCATCGACTCGACGCTCGCCGGCCGCGACGCGGGTGAGGCGCTCGACGGTCTCGCCCGGGGGATCCCGATTGTCGCCTCCCTCGAGGAAGGGCTGGGCCTGCCGGGGCCGCCCATCACGCACGTGGTCGTCGGCGTGGCGACCGTCGGCGGCGTCCTCCCGGGCTCGATGCGCCCGGCCCTGGTCGCCGCACTCGGGCGCGGGCTCCACGTCGACTCGGGGCTCCATCAGCTCCTGGGCGACGACGCCGAGCTCGCCGCGATCGCGCGCACCTCGGGGAGCCGCATCCGGGATGTCCGCCGCCCTCCGCCGCGCGCGGAGCTTCACTTCTACTCGGGCGCGATCGCCGAGGTGAAGAGCGTGAAGCTCGCGATTCTCGGGACCGACTGCGCCGTCGGCAAGCGCACCACCTCGTGGCTCCTGGTCCACCAGCTCGAGCGGCTCGGCCTCCGGGCCGAGATGATCGGCACCGGCCAGACGGCCTGGATGCAGGGAGTGCGGCACGGCCTCGTCCTCGACTCCACCGTGAACGATTTCGTCACCGGGGAGATCGAGCACGCCGTCGTCGGCGCCTGGCGCGAGTCGAAGCCGCACGTCGTCGTCGTGGAGGGGCAGGGAACGCTGATCCACCCCGCGTATCCGGGAGGCTTCGAGATCCTCGGCGCCGCCCGCCCCGACGGCGTCATCCTCCAGCACGCGCCGGGGCGGCCCGGGCTCGAGGGGTTTCCGGAGATCCCGCTCGCCGCGCCGGGAAGGCACATCGACGTCATCCGCCTCGTCTCGGGAACGCCGGTCGTCGCGATCACGCTCTCGCGCGAGGGTCTCGACGCCGCAGCGCTTGCGCGGGCCGCCGCGGATCTCTCGAGGGAGTGCGCCCTCCCCGTTCTCGACCCGCTGGCGGACGGCGGGGCGAAGCTCGCGGCGCTCGTCGTCGATCGCTACGGGCTTCGCGCGTGAGGATCGTCGACGTCGAGGTCCGCCCCGTGCGCACGCCGATCACCGTCCCCTACCGGATCGCCGGCCGCACCTTCGACACGGCGGAGATGATCCTCCTCACGATCCGCGACGACGCCGGTCGCGAGGGGTACGGCGCCGCCGCTCCGGTGCCGCCCCTGACCGGAGACGATTTCGACTCGGCGGCGCGCGCCCTCGACGACCGGATCGCACCCGCCGTCCGGGGTCTCGACCCCTCGGATCTCGACGCGGCAATCGCCGCGGCGGCCTCGGCCTCGCCGGAGGCGCGAAGCGCCCTCGCCGCGATCGACATCGCGCTCCACGACCTCCACGCGAAGATCCGCGGCGTCTCTCTCGTGCGCCTCCTCGGCGGCGCGAGGCGGCGGCTCGTCACGTCGATCACGGTGGGCATCGGCGATCCGCGCGGCACCGCCGAGGCGGCCCGCCGCCACGCCGCCCGAGGCTTCCGATCGATCAAGGTGAAGATCGGCGAGAACGCCGAGCAGGATCTCGAGACCCTCGCGCGCGTCCGCGAGGCGGTGGGCCCTGCCGTCGCCATCCGGGTGGACGCGAACCAGGGGTACTCCCCCGGGGAGGCGCTGAAGGTGGCGGCGGCCCTTCCCGCCCTCGGCGTCGAGCTCTTTGAGCAGCCGGTCCCCGCGGGTGATCTGGACGGGATGCGGCGCGTGACCGAGGGTTCGGCGCCGCCGGTTGTGGCGGACGAGGGGGTGAAGACCGCGGCCGATCTCGATCGGCTCACGCGCGCCGGGGCGGCCCGCGGCGCCAACATCAAGCTCATGAAATGCGGCGGCATCGCGGAGGCGCGGCGGATCGACGCGGCCCTCCACCGGGCCGGCTGGCGGGCGCTGGTCGGCTGCATGGACGAGTCGCGCGCGAGCATCGCCGCCGCCGCGCACTTCGCCGCGGCCGCCGACAGCGTCGCGTGGATCGATCTCGACGGCCACCTCGACCTCGCGGCCGATCCGTTCGAGGGAGGCTTCGAGCTCGTCGACGGCGAGATCGTGCTGGGAGACGACCCCGGGATGGGCGTGACGCCCGGGCGCTCGGCCCGCTGACCGGGGGCTATTCCCCCCGCGCGATCCGGCGCGTCCCCAAGGCCAGCGCCGCGGCCCCCATCCCCCATCCGAGCGCGAACAATCCCCATCGGAAGGGGGCCGGCTCCGGTCCCGTGAAGGCGCTCCGGAAATCGAGCGTGAACGAGAGGATGTCGACGAGCCCGCCCGCGATGGCGATCGCCCACAGCCACGCGGGGAACGCCAGCACCGCCCCCCGTGACTTCATCCGCAGCAGGACTCCCGTCCCGGCGAGAATCGTCGTCGCGACGATCACCGGCGCCACCACGGGCGCCACCCACGGCACGGGGATCAGGAACAGGATGTCCCACGTCAGGAGCGATTCCGGCCAACCGATGAAGACCTTCAGCCAGGCGTAGTAGAGGATGTCCCACGCGGCGAACGCGGCGCAGAAGAGGAGGAAGCGCTCCCAGACGTCCGACCCGGAGAGGGCGCCAAGCGCGACGAGCATGAAGATCGTCGCCGCCTCGCGGCCGATCTCGATCGCGGCGAGCGGGCGAGGGATGATGACGATCGGGAACATCGTCCCCGCGGGGTTCGCGATCTCCCTCAGATAGACGACGACCGCCGACTCGACGTAGGCCATCCCGGCGACGAAGACCAGGATCCAGGCCAGCTTCGACGCGAGGGAGCGGCCCCGCATGGCGTGCATCGCGCGCATGGCGGGCGATGATACAATCCGCGGCCGTGAATCTGGGACTCATCGGCTTCGGCCGCTTCGGGCAGTTCGTCGCGAAACACCTGCGCTCCCGCCTCAACCTCGTCGTCTGGGATCTCAAGGACCTGAGGAAGAGGGCGGCCGCCCTCGGTGTGCGCTGGGGAACGATCGAGGAGGCGGCCTCCCAGCCGTTCGTCCTCCTCGCGACGCCGATCTCAGAGCTCCCCGCCTGCCTCGAGAGCCTCGTGCCGCACCTCTCCCCCGGCTCGCTCCTGATGGAGTGCTGCGCGGTGAAGGTGAAGCCCATCGAGTGGCTGCTGAAGGCTGTCCCCGAGGACGTCGAGGTGGTGGGCCTTCACGCCCTCTTCGGGCCGCAGAGCGGCCGCGGCGGCGTCGCGGGGATGACCGTGGCCCTCTGCCCCGCCCGCACGCGGCGCGCGGAGCTGCTGAAGAAATTCCTCGAGGAGGCCGGCCTCGTCGTCCACGTGACGACGCCCGCCGAGCACGATCGCGCGATGGCGGCGACGCAGGCGCTGACGCAGTTCGTCGGCCGCGCCCTCGTCGACATCGGCATCCAGGAAGGGGCGCTCACCACCCCGGCGTACGACCGCCTCGCGCGGATGGTCGAGTTCGTGAGGCATGACTCCCCCGAGTTCTTCCACGACATCCACCAGATGAACCCCTTCGCCGCGGACGAGCGCCGCCGGCTTCTCGAGGCGCTGCTGCGGATCCACCGGGAGCTCGACGCGCCGCCGCGCGGGAAATAGCCCTCGTGACGCCGGCGATCGATGTGGTGAGCCTGGGGAAACGCTATCGCGACGTCGAGGCTCTCAGGGGTGTGAGCCTCACGATCCCGAAGGGGGCCTTCTTCGGCCTCCTCGGCCCGAACGGCGCCGGCAAGAGCACCCTCATCAACATCCTGACCGGCCTCGCCTCGCCGACCTCGGGGAAGGCCTCGGTCCTCGGGCACGACGTCGTGCGCGACTACCGCGCCTCGCGGCGCCAGATCGGCCTCGCCCCCCAGGAGTTCAACTTCGATCGCTTTTTCCCGATCGTCGAGATCCTCGTCTACCAGGGCGGGTACTTCGGCCTCCCGCGTGCCGAGGCCCGCCGCCGCGCCGAGGAGCTCCTCGTCCGCTTCGGGCTCTGGGACAAGCGCCACGAGAAGACGCCGCGCCTCTCGGGCGGCATGAAGCGGCGCCTCCTGATCGCGAAGGCGATGATCCACGATCCGCCAATCCTCATCCTCGACGAGCCGACGGCCGGCGTCGACGTCGAGCTGCGGCGCGATCTGTGGGAGTACTGGACGGAGATCAACGGGCGCGGGAAGACGATCGTCCTCACGACGCACTACCTCGAGGAGGCCGAGGCCCTCTGCCGCACGCTGGCCGTGATCGATCTCGGAACGATCATCACGACCGGCCCCAAGGACGAGGTTATCGCCCAGGCGGGGGGCGATCTCGCGAACTACTTCCTCAAGGAACGCCGGAGCGAGCTGCGGTGAGCGCCTCCACGGGCTTCTTCACTCTCCTGAGGCGCGAGGTGTACCGCTTCCTCGTGCTGCCGAACCAGACCGTCGTCCCCCCCGTGATCAACGCGTTCCTGTACGTCCTCGTCTTCGGGTACGCCATCGGCTCGCGCATCGCCGAGATCGACGGCGTCTCGTACATCACGTACATCTTCCCGGGGCTCGTGATGATGAACGTCATCAACGGCGCCTACGCCAACAACACCACCTCCCTCTTCATCGCGCGGCACGAGCTCTTCATCCAGGATCTCCTCGTCTCCCCCATCTCGTACCTCGAGATGGCCCTCGCCTACACCCTCGGCGGCGCGATCCGCGGCGTGGTCGTGGGGTTGCTCACGCTCGTCCTGGGTTACGCCGCCCTCGGCGTCCACCTCCACCACGTCGCGGCGACGCTCTACTTCATGGTCGTGAGCAGCCTCGCCTGCGCCGCCTTCGGCAACATCGTGGGCCTCTACTCCGAGCGGTGGGATCACGTCGCCATCTACCTGAACTACGTCATCACCCCGCTCGTCTTCCTTGGCGGCGTCTTCTACTCGCTGAAAATGCTCCCTGAGTCCTGGCGCGCCGCGAACCTCGCGAACCCCGTCTTCTACGCGGTGAACGGCTTCCGGTACGGCATCCTCGGCATCACCGACGTCTCCCCCGCCACCTGCGCCCTCGTCGGCGCCGGCCTCTGCGCGCTCCTCTTCGGGACGTCGGTGACGCTTTTCCGGCGGGGGTACAAGCTGAGGGCGTAGGGGCGGTCCTGCTGGGCGAATTCGGAGTTGACGGTCGGGTCGAGATCGTCGACTATCACCGAAGCGAGGTCTGAGATGGCGAGACGAAAGCACACCCCGATCCATCCGGGGGAGATCCTGCTCGAGGAGTTTCTGACGCCGCTGGGCATTTCGCAGTACCGGCTGGCGAAGGACGTCACGGTGCCGGCGCGAAGGATCAACGAGATCGTGCTCGGCAAGCGCTCCATCACGG
>JACPZX010000031.1 GCA_016195325.1 Acidobacteriota bacterium | reverse complement strand
GAGGTGTACTCGAACACCGGAGGGCAGCAGTCCAAGGCCACGCCACTGGGCGCGGCCGCCAAGTTCGCCGTGGCCGGCAAGGAGTCCGGCAAGAAGGACCTCGGGATGATGGCCATGGGGTACGGCCACGTCTACGTCGCGCGGGTCGCGATGGGAGCGAAGGACACCCAGACGCTCAAGGCCTTCCTCGAGGCGGAGGCCTTCCCTGGGCCGTCGCTCATCATCGCCTACAGCCACTGCATCGCCCACGGGTACGACATGGCCTTCGGCGCGGAGCAGCAGAAGATCGCCGTAGAGGTGGGTTCCTGGCCGATCTACCGGCACGATCCCCGCCGCGCCGCGACGGGACTCTCGCCGCTCTCGATCGACTCGGCGCCCCCCCGGGGGAGCCTCGAGACCTACACCCGGAACGAGACTCGATTCCGGATGGTCGAGCAGCAGGACCCCGAGCGGTTCGGGCGGCTCATGGGCCTCGCGAAGGAGGAGATCGACCGGAAGTTCGCGGCGCTGCAGAGCCTGGCGGGGGCGAAGCCCGCGTCGAAGGGGCCGGGAGGGAACCGATGAATCTGAACACGACCTACCTCGGGATCACCCTCCCTCATCCCTTCATGCCGGGGGCCTCCCCGCTGGTGGACGACCTCGACACCGTGCGCCTGCTCGAGGACGCGGGGGCGGCGGCGATCGTCATGCACTCTCTCTTCGAGGAGCAGATCACGCGCGAGCAGCTCGGGACGCTCGACCAGTTCGAGTCGCACGCCGAGTCGTTCGCGGAGGCGTCGTCGTTCTTCCCGCGCGCCGCCGACTTCCGCCTCGGGCCGCACCAGTACCTCGATCAGATCCGCCGCATCAAGGAGGCGGTCAAGCTCCCCGTCATCGCGTCCCTCAACGGAGTCACCGCGACGGGGTGGCTCGAGTACGCGCGGTGGATCCAGCAGGCGGGGGCCGACGCCCTCGAGATCAACGTCTACTACGTCGCCACCGACCCCCGGGAGTCGGGGAGCGACGTGGAGCGGCGCACCCTCGAGATCGTCCGGGCGGTGAAGAGCGCGGTGACGATCCCGGTGGCCGTGAAGCTCTCCCCGTTCTTCTCGTCGCTCACCCACGTCGCGCAGGAGCTCGACGATCTCGACGTCGACGGGCTCGTCCTCTTCAACCGCTTCTACCAGCCCGACATCGACGTCGAGAGCCTCGAGGTCGTCCCGACCCTCAAGCTCTCGGACTCCACCGAGCTGACGCTCAGGCTGAGATGGCTCGCGATCCTCTCGGGGCACGTCAATGCGTCTCTGGCCGTGAGCGGGGGCGTCCACACCCCTCTCGACGCCGTGAAGGCGATCATGGCGGGTGCCCACGGCGTGCAGGTGGTCTCGGCGCTCCTTCGAAACGGCGTGGATCACCTGACGTACCTGAGGGACGGCCTCTCCGCGTGGCTCCAGGAGCACGAGTACGAGTCACTCACGCAGCTCCGCGGGAGCATGCGGCTCCATGCGTGCCCCGACCCCGGCGCCTTCGAGCGCGCCAACTACATGCGCGTCCTCCAGAGCCGCCGCGACTGATCGCCGCGGCCCCGATGCCGGGCGCCGCCCGCCGCCGGATCAGATTGACACGGCCGGCGGGGTGGCCTAGAACTGCGGCCGCATGAGCGAGCCGGCGTGCCTCTACACGGTCCTCCACGCGGGGCGGGAGCGCCTCGACGAGATCCTGAGAGATCTCGTCACCCCCGCCGCGCGCGCCGTCGCCTCGCACCCCGACCTCGACTCCCTCTTCTTCGTCCGCTACGACGAGCCCGACTGGCAGGTGCGCTTCCGCATTCTCGGGAAATCCGCGTGGATCGAGGGGCCCGTTCGGGAGATGGTGGATCGTCTCCTCGCGCCGCTCCTGGCGAGCGGGCTCGTCGAGCGCCACGAGTTCGGCGCGTACGACCGGGAGTGGCCGAGGTACGGCGGCCCCGAGGGGATGGCCCTCGCCGAGAAGCTGTTCCTGGTCGACAGCCTCGCCTGCCTCGAGCTCCTCGAGGCGGAGCGTGGCGGCCGCCTCAAGAAGACGCGCCGCGAGATCAGCATGATGATCACCGAGCGATTCCTCGATCTCGCGCGTTTCGACGCGCGCCGGCGCATCGACTTCTACGGCCTCGGCTGCTCGTGGGCGGTCGCGTCGTGGAAGGACGAAGATCTGGCGACCCTCGACAGGAAGTACCAGGCGCTGAGGCCGGGGCTCGCGAATCTCTTCGGCGCCGCCGCGGAGGGGGACCCGGTCGCCCTCTACGGCTCCGAGGAGGCGGCCCGGATCGCCGGGAGGCTCCTCGAGGGCTCGCGCCCCGTCGTCGAGGAGATCCTCGCCGCGCACGCCGCGGGTCGGGTGAGGCAGGACATCGTCTATCTCGTCTGGTCGTACGCGCACATGCACTGCAACCGGCTCGGCATCGAGCCGGCGCCGGAGGCGATCCTCCGCTACTTCATGCACCGTCTCCACAGCGAGACGGCAGGGTGATGCGATGCGCTTCAAGGTGATCCTTCTCTCGGCGGCGGCCGTCGCCGCCGGCTACGCGGCCGGCCGAGCCGGTTCGTCCTGGACACCGGCGGCGGCCGTGCCGTCGCCCTCCGGCGAGGGTCTCCTCGCCGCGACCCAGGCTCCCCCCGCGCCCGTCGAGTCGGGCGGCGCGCTTCCCGAGGGGCTCGGCCCGGAGGAGTCGCGCAACATCCAGATCTTCCGCGCGTCGGCCGACTCCGTCGTCAACATCACGAGCATCGCCCTGCGGCGCGACTTCTTCTCGCTCGACGTGATGCAGATCCCGCAGGGGACCGGGAGCGGGTTCGTGTGGGACAGGGAAGGGCACATCGTCACGAACTTCCACGTGATCGAGGAGGGAAACGCCTTCACCGTGACCCTCGCCGACCAATCCTCGCTCGAGGCCGAGGTCGTGGGGTACAGCGAGGACAAGGACCTCGCGGTCCTCAAGGTCAAGGCGCCCGCCGACAAGCTCGCCCCCCTGCCGCTGGGGAGATCGCACGATCTCATCGTCGGCCAGGCCGTCCTCGCCGTGGGGAACCCCTTCGGGCTCGATCACTCGCTCACGGTCGGCGTCGTCAGCGCCCTCGGCCGCGAGCTGCGCTCGCCGTCGGGACGAACGATCCACGACGTCATCCAGACCGACGCCGCCATCAACCCGGGGAACTCCGGGGGTCCGCTCCTCGACTCGAGGGGGCGGCTCATCGGCGTGAACAGCGCCATCTACAGCCCCAGCGGCGGGTCGGCGGGGATCGGCTTCGCCGTCCCGGTCGACACGGTGCGCAAGCTCGTCCCCCAGCTCATCGCGCACGGCAAGGCGGTGCGGCCGGGGATCGGGATCACCCTGGTGTCGGACAGCGTGGCGGGCCGGCTCGGGCTGAAGGGGATCGCGATCTACCGGGTGCGGACGGGCTCCCCGGCCGACGCGGCGGGGCTCCAGGGGGTGCGCTCGAGCCGGATGGGAGACGTCGTGCTCGGGGACGTCATCGTCGCCGTCGAGGGGCGCCCCGTCGAATCCAGCGACGATCTTCTCGACGCCTTCGAGACCGCGGGGGAGGGGGCGACCGTGAGGCTCACCGTCGAGCGGAGCGGGCACCGCCGCGACGTGATGGTGAAGCTCGCGGCGGTGGAATAGGGGCGAAGCTAGAAGATCTCGACCTTCGCGGAATCCCTCAGCCCCTTGAGGTACGTCTGCACGGTCGTGCGGGCCTGCCGCTGCTTCAGGAACGACTTGAGTCGCTCGCCGACCTCGTCGTACGTGGCCGACTGCGCCGCGTGGCGATCCGTCACCTTGATCACGTGGTACCCGAACTGCGTCTCGACGACGTCGCTGATCTGGCCGACCTTCAGGGTGAAGGCGACGGCGTCGAAGGCGGGCACCATCTTCCCCTTCGGGAAGAAGCCGAGATCGCCCCCCTGCTCCGCGGAGCCGGGATCCTGCGAGTACGTCTTCGCGAGCGCCGCGAAATCCTCGCCGGCCTTCGCCTTCTTCGCCGCCTCGTCGATGCGCGCCTTCGCGGCCTTCTTCTGGTCGTCGGTCGTCCCCTGCGGCAGCCTCACGAGGATGTGGCTGGCGCGGACCTCCTCGGGCTTCTGCATTTCCTGAGGATGCTGGTCGTAGTAGGCCTTCGCGTCGGCGTCGGTCACCGTGATCTTCTCGAAGACGTTCGTCTGGATGAGCTTGTTGATGGCGAGGTTCCGGTTGATGCTCAGGAGGAAGGCGTCCTTGTCGATCCCCTGCGCCTTCATGTTCTCCTCCCACTTCGCCTCGTCGGGGAAATTCTTCTTCGATTCGGCGACGGCCTCGTCGACATCCTTCTGCGAGACCTTGATCCCCTCGGCCTGGCTCTTCTGGTAGGCGAGCTCGGTGCCCACGAGCGCGTCCATCACCGCCGTGTGCACCTGCTTCATCTGCTCGTCGGGGAGGTTCGGCGGGGCTCCCTGCTGCATGAGGAACTCGCGCGTCGCCTCGTCGAAGTCCTTTGCGGTGATCGTGACGCCGTTGACCTTCGCCACGACGGCCGCCGGGTCCTTCGGGATCGCCGAGGGGGCCGTCCCCTGGGGCGACCCGCCCGCGGCCGGAGCCGCCGCGGCGGCCGCTCCGCTGGCGCCCGCCGGCGTGGCCGGCGAGTTCGCGTCGACGGCCGCGCGGTCGCCCGCGCACGCCGGCGAGGCGAGGATGATGAAGGTGACGGCGAGGACGTTGCGAGTGCTGAATCTCATCGTGTTTGGACCTCGTGTGGAGTCGGTGGCGGCACCCCGCGCGGGACGTGGCGGCTGGGGGACCCGTTGGCGCAGCGCGCATCTTAAACCCCGCCCCCCGCCCTCGTCCACGCCCGCGTGCGGTAGACTGCCGCGCCACACCACGCGAGGACGACGATGGACCTCCAGGGGAAAGCCGCCTTCGTCAACGGCACCAAGCGCCTCGGCGCCGCGATCGCCCTCGCGCTCGCGCGCGGCGGGGCCGACGTCGCCGTGACGTACCGGGCCTCGCGCGCCGAGTCCGACGCCGCCGCGAAGGCGATCGCGGGCCTCGGAAGGCGGAGCCTCTCGCTCGAGTTGGATCTCAACGCACCCGAGTCGATCGAGCGCGCCATCGCCGCCGCCGCCTCGGCCTTCGGTCGCCTCGACATCCTCGTGAACGTCGCCTCCATCTACCGGAAGTCGCCCCCCGGCGCCGATCCCTCCCGCGACTGGGACGAGAACATGGGCGCCAACGCGCGGGGAGCGTACCTGTGTGCGCTGGCCGCGGCCCCGCACATGCGGCGCCAGGGGGGAGGGCGCGTCGTGAACTTCGCCGACTGGCTCCCCGCAAGCCGCCGCCCGCGCTATCCCGGCTACCCGACGTATTACGTCTCGAAGGCCGCGGTCGTCGCGATGACCGAATCCCTCGCCCTCGAGCTGGCGAAGGACGCCATCCTCGTCAACGCGATCGCCCCCGGGCCCATCCTTCCGCACGAGGGGATCACCCCCGAAGAGGACGCGGAGGTCCGCCGGAACACCCCTCTCGGCCGGTGGGGAGGGGAACAGTCGATCGTCCAGGCGGTCCTCGCGCTTCTCTCGTGCGATTTCGTCACCGGCGAAGTCCTCCGGGTTGACGGCGGGAGGCACCTCCGGTGACCGAGCGCGATCCCTCGCGGCTCTTCCGCACCGCCGAAGGGCTGCGGCTCGAGGCGTCGCGACGCCAGACCGCCCACTGGAAGCGCTGGGGACCGTACCTGAGCGAGCGCCAGTGGGGGACGGTGCGCGAGGACTACTCGCCGGGTGGCACCGCCTGGGAATACCTGCCGCACGATCACGCGCGCTCGCGCGCGTACCGGTGGGGGGAGGACGGCCTCGCGGGGATCTGCGATCGCCACCAGCAGATCTGCTTCGCCCTGGCCCTCTGGAACGAGCGCGATCCCATCCTCAAGGAACGCCTCTTCGGCCTCACCGGCAACGAGGGGAATCACGGCGAGGACGTGAAGGAGTACTACTTCTACCTCGACTCGACGCCGACCCACTCGTACATGCGCTGGCTCTACAAGTACCCGCAGCGCGAGTTCCCGTACTGCGACCTCGTGGAGGAGAACCGGCGGCGCGGCCGCGGCAGCCACGAGTACGAGCTGATCGACACGGGGGTCTTCGAGGAAGATCGCTACTTCGACGTGGCCGTCGAGTACGCGAAGGCGACCCCCGAGGAGATCCTCGTCCGGATCACCGCCACGAACCACGGCCCCGAGGCGGCGTCACTCCACATCCTCCCGACGATCTGGTTCCGGAACACGTGGGCCTGGGGGGAGATGGCGCCGAAGCCCCGCCTCGAGCGCGGCGCGGTGGACGCGAGCCACGCCACAATCACGGTCGATCACCACCAGTACGGGAGGCGCTGGCTCGTCTGCGAGGGGCGCCCGGAGCTCCTCTTCACCGAGAACGAGACGAACGCGAGGCGCCTCTGGGGGAGCGACGCCGGCCCGATCTTCGCCAAAGACGGCATCAACGACTACGTCGTCTCGGGGGCGCACGGCGCCGTGAACCCCGCGACCGTGGGGACGAAGGCCGCCGCGAACTACGGCGTGAACATCCCCGCGGGCGGGCGCATCGTGGTGCGCCTCGCCTTCCAGGACACGCCGCCCACCCCTCAGAGGTTCGGCCCCGAGTTCGAGGGGACGTTCCGGAAGCGCGCGCTCGAGGCCGACGACTTCTACTCGACCGTCGCCCCTCCCGGCATCTCCGACGACGCCCGCCTCGTGCAGCGCCAGGCCCTCGCCGGGATGCTCTGGAGCAAGCAGTTCTACCATTACGACGTCAGGCGCTGGCTCGCCGGCGACCCCGGCCAGCCTGAGCCTCCCGCGGGGCGCGAGAGCGGCCGCAACTCCGAGTGGCCGCACCTCTACAACGCCGACGTCATCTCGATGCCCGACAAGTGGGAGTACCCGTGGTACGCCGCGTGGGATCTCGCCTTCCACTGCGTCTCCCTCGCCGTCGTCGACCCCGACTTCGCGAAGGATCAGCTCATCCTCATGCTCCGCGAGTGGTACATGCACCCGAACGGCCAGCTCCCGGCGTACGAGTGGGCCTTCGGCGACGTGAACCCTCCCGTCCACGCCTGGGCCGCGTGGCGCGTCTACAAGATCGACCGGAACCTCCGGGGCGTCGCCGATCGCCACTTCCTCGAGCGCGTCTTCCAGAAGCTCCTGTTGAACTTCACGTGGTGGGTGAACCGCAAGGATGCCGAGGGGCGCAACGTCTTCCAGGGGGGCTTTCTGGGGCTCGACAACATCGGCGTCTTCGATCGGAGCAAGGAGCTGCCGACCGGGGGCCACCTCGAGCAGTCCGACGGCACGTCGTGGATGGGGATGTACTGCCTCAACATGCTCGCCATCGCCCTGGAGCTCGCGAAGGAGAACGACGCCTACGAGGACGTCGCGAGCAAGTTCTTCGAGCACTTCGTCTACATCGCCCACGCGATGAACGATCGCGGCGGCGAGGGGATCGAGCTGTGGGACGAGGAGGACGGCTTCTACTACGACGTCCTCCACCTTCCCGGCGGCGAGCACCACTTCCTCAAGATCCGCTCGATGGTGGGGCTCATCCCGCTCTTCGCCGTCGAGTCGCTCGAGCCCGAGATGCTCGAGAACTGCCCGGGGTTCAGGCGGCGCCTCCGGTGGTTCATCGACAATCGGCCGGAGCTCGCCAATCACGTGGACATGTCGCAGACGAACGACGTGGGGCAGAAGCGCATCCTTCTGTCTCTGGTGAACCGCTCGCAGCTCTCGCGCGTGCTCCGCTACATGCTCGACGAGGAGGAGTTCTTGTCGCCTCACGGGATCCGGTCGGTCTCGCGGTGGCATCGCGATCATCCGTACCTTCTCGACGTGAACGGGACGGTTCACCGCGTGGACTACGAGCCGGCGGAGTCGCGGTCGGGGCTCTTCGGGGGGAACTCGAACTGGCGGGGGCCGATCTGGTTTCCGGTGAACTATCTCCTGATCGAATCGCTGCAGAAGTACCACCACTACTTCGGGCCATCTCTCACGGCGGCGTTTCCCTTCGGGTCGGGGCGGGAGCTGCCGTTGTGGGAAGTCGCGGCGGAGCTATCGCGGCGGCTCACGCGCCTCTTCATCAAGGACCCGGTTCGGCGGCGGCCGGTGCTCGGCGACGTCGAGAAGTTCCAGAGCGATCCCCGGTGGCGGGATCACATTCCGTTCCACGAGTTCTTCCACGGGGACACGGGAAGGGGACTTGGCGCGAGCCACCAGACGGGGTGGACGGGGCTGGTCGCGAAGCTGATTCAGCAGAGCGGGGAGTAGGCGGCCTACTCACGTGAGTCCTTCT